>CBFGVE010000105.1:0-7434 GCA_965651915.1 uncultured bacterium | reverse complement strand
GCTCTCGTTCCGGGCGGGTTTGGCCGGAACCATCGCGGGAGTCATCGCCGCGTTCATCACTCCAGCGGCCTATCCGGGCTGGGGGCTTGTCCTGGCCTTCCTCCTGGTGTCGGTGTTGGTGGAGGTGGTGGAGACCTTCGCGGGCAGTTATGGGGTCACGCGCCGGGGCGGTAGCGGGTGGGCGGGATTCGCGGCCCTCGTGGGCGGCTTGCTCGGGCTGTTTGTTGGGTCTGCGCTGCTGCCGGTAATCGGCTCGCTGCTCGGTATGTTCGCCGGCAGTTTTGCTCTGGCCTACTGGGTGGAAAAGTACCGCCTTCAGCACACCGGAAAGGCGGTCCACGTGGCCACCGGTGCGGTGCTCGCCCGCATCGCGATGATTTTTATCAAGGGCATCGTAACGGCTGCCATGTCGCTGGTGCTGCTAATGGGGCTGTACTGAATCCAGTCCGCGCCGCCTGAAGCCGGCACAATGGCGTCATTTTTGGATCGGGCGATCGCCAGCCGTGCCGCTAGAGCGGGCCGACCAGGCTGCAGCCGAGGAGGTTTGCGACTTGCTGGGTAAGTCTGAGCTGCTTGCGGCTGAACCGGTTCATTTCGTGTACGGCGACGAAGACGAGATTCTTGTAGGGCACGATGGTGTAGGCCTGCTCGGCTATGAACAGCGTCATCATATCGAGATTGCCGCGCCCGATGGCTTGAAGCATGGGCGCCAGCTTCTGTAGCACGTGGGGAGCGTAGGCGCCAATGGCTTCCGCGAGCGGATCGGGCCAGCTCTCCGCCAATAGCTCGCCGTCGTTGTCCGCGATGATGCATCCGGTAAATCCGCGCACTTTGGCGAAGCGGTCGGCGACGCTCTGGGCATGGGGCCGGTCGGAAGAGGCACCGAGAATTTCCAGCGCCTCCTCCCGCCGCGCGTGGGCGTCCTCGCGCCAGGGAAGTCCGGTGATGCGGGTGAAGGCGGAGGGTCCTACGCCCGGCACGCGGCCAAGGTCATGAACCGTCACAAACGGACCATAAATATCGCGGTTCTTCACGATGGTCCGGGCGAGTCCCGGTCCAATTCCATCAAGGCGGCGGCTTAATTCCTCGGGCGTGGCCTGGTTGACATCGAGCCCGCCAATGCGTACGGAAGGCGCAAATCCCAATCGGGCAGATGGTTGGAATGCGGTACTGGGGGTACCAATGGAGGCGGTAGAGCTCATAAACGAGTCCTTCGGCGAAATTTGCTGGTATTCTTCCTCGATTTCTCTAAATTGAGCAACACTAATCGTTCGGAGGCCATCCATGAGCAGATCTTTGTCCGAGTCAGCATCCCTCCAGATCGACAGCCTGCTTAGGGAGGCCCTGACTCATGCATGCGCCCAGGCGCTCTATTTCACTGATCGGGGAGGCTACATTCTCGGTCAGCATGCCCGCCGGGAGCTGCCCATGGAGGACAATTTTGTGGCGCTCATTGCCGGAGCCTTCTATGCCAGCCAGCAGGCGGCGCAGTTGCTGGGCGACACCGATTTCCGTTCTATGGTCGAACGGGGCCGGCACTCCTCGGTGCTTGTCCAGGCGCTTGATGCCGACCACTTGGTTATCATGGTGTTTGGCGCCGACTCGAACGTAGGACTGGCGAAGCTACATGGAAAAGCCCTCGCCGACCGCCTGAACCCTATCGTCGGTGAAATGAAATCCGCGCCGCCAGCCGCGCCTGCGTTCGAAATGGACGCCTCCCGTCCGGTCTTCCAGTTGGCGCGAAGCTAAGGCTCGTCGAGCACGGCCCGGATTTTGCGGGCGAGCGCCTCGCGGGTGTAGGGCTTTAGGATTAGGCGGTTGTCCACGTAGCGCACGCCCTGTTCGCTTAGGGCGTCCTCGGCGAACCCCGAGGTGAATAGCATCCGGTAGGCTCGTCCTTCGGCAGCGATCCGTTCGGCCAGCTCTCCGCCGCCCATTACCGGCATGACGACATCGGTGAAAATGAGGTCGATGCGGTGTTCGTAGTTGTCGCAGATGGCGAGGGCCTCGCTGCCATGGTGGGCCTGCAGAACATGGTAGCCGAGCGACTTCAGGATGCGCACCGTTAGATGGCGCACTGTGTCTTCGTCCTCGACTACCAGAATGGTTTCCGTTCCCCGGGGAATGGGTTGATTCTTCTCATCGTCGGCAGCGGCAAGCGGGGTCTGAGTAATAGGCACAAACAGGGTGAAGCAAGTGCCCACGTTCGGAGTGGATTCCAGCGTGATGAACCCATTGAACTGTTCGACGATGCTGTATACGATGGAGAGTCCGAGGCCGGTGCCCTTCCCTGATTTCTTGGTGGTGTAGAAGGGCTCGAAGGCTCTGGCGCGTACTTCGCTGCTCATGCCGGTTCCGGTATCGGTGATTGAGAGCGCCGCATAGATGCCAGGCTTGGCCGAGGGATTGGTCTGGGCGATGGACTCGTCGAAAGTCTGCTGGGAGGTGGAGATCGTTAAATTTCCGCCTTTAGGCATCGCGTCGCGCGCATTGAGCGACAAGTTCATGAGCACCTGTTCGAGCTGTCCCTGGTCGGCAGCGACTACCAGCGGCTGCGGATGGAGCTGGGTGGTGAAGCGGATATCTTCGCCAAGGGTTCGCCGCAGGAGGTGTTCGGCCTCGGTAACAATTTCGTTGACGTTGAGCGGGCGGATCTGGGTGAGCTGTTTTTTCCCGAAAACCAGGAGTTGGCGAGTGAGCTTTTCGGCGCGTTTCCCGGAAAGAATGATCTCCTCGGTCAGGTTTCTGATGGGGTGGCGCTCGGGGAGTTCGTCGAGAATCAGATGGGCGCAGCCGAGGATGGAGGTGAGCAAATTATTGAAATCGTGGGCGATCCCTCCGGCCAGGCGGCCTATGCCTTCCATTTTCTGGGACTGGAGGAGCTGTTCGCGAAGGCGCTTCTGTGGCGTGATATCGGTGTAGTGTTCGATACGCCCGCCCGCGTAGAGCCCCGATTGGATGGGCTGGCCGAGATGTTCGAGCCAGCGGTCCTCGCGGTTTTCGCCGGGGAGAATGTGGCATTCGAGCCGCTGGCTGGGTTCGCGGCCTCGGTAAGATCCGAGCAGATGCACCGTGAACGAAGCGGGATCTTCAAGCATATGCCGGATCTCGGTTCGCACCAGCTCCCGCTTGTCCCGGCCTATCATGCGAGCCCGGGGAATGCCGAAATAGCGTTCGGCGGCCTGGTTGGTCCATACGATGCGGTAACTGGCGTCGAGAATGAACAGGGCTACGAGCGAGCTGTCGAGGACGTCGTCGGTTAGCGAGCGGTATTTCTCCTCGCTCTCCCAGAGACTTTCGACTGCGCGCATGCGCTCGAGTTCGGCGGCGGCACGGGAACTGAAGATCTTGAGGAGGGACTGGTCGATCTCGCTCGCCGGCATGGGCTTGTTATCCATGACGGCGATCAGGCCAAGAGGCCTCCCATCGGAGTAGAACAGGGGAACGCCCATGAAGCTTTCGACGCCTAGGTCGGCGAGTATCGGGTCTTTGGGGAAGTGGCGGGTAATGTTGTCGGGGAAGTGGCACAGTTCCCGTCCGAACACCAGTTCGCATGGGCTGTTAGTGATGGGGTAGGAATGATTTTCCTGAAGCTGCCCGTCGCGCGTGAAGGCAACCATCTGAATGCGCTCTGGATTGGTCGGATCGAGCTGGCCAACGAAGGCAAAACGGACGCCGAATACCTTGGCGAGCTGTTCGGTAAGCGCATAGAAAAAGGCGAAGCCGGTGGAGGAGGAAACCCCTTCAGCCACGGTGCGCAGGGCGTTTTCCAGCCGCATGCGTCGGCTGATGTCGCGCACAATGAGCATGACGGCCCGCTCGCCGAGGTAGTCGATGAGCTGAGCTCTAATCTCGACCGGGACTCGGGACCCATCGGCGCGCAGGCTTGTGGCATTGTCGATGTAGGTGAGGTCGCCGGTGAAGAGGCGGGGAAAGTTTGCCCGGGTGCTTTCGATGCGCTCGGGAGGCACAAGGTCATAGACCGAGCTTTGCAGCAGGGTCTCGCGTGAGAGGCCATGCAGATGGCAGGCTGCCTCGTTCACGTCCAGTATGCGACCATCCTCAGCCTCGACAAAGATGGCGTCGGGAGAGTTCGCAATAAGCATCTCGAACCGCGCTTCGCTTTCCCGGAGCTTTTCGGACCTCAACGCCAGTTCCCGGGTGAGCACCATTTCCTGCAAGCGTAGGCGATCCTCGTTTTCCCGAACCCTCAGCAATACTTTGACCTCGGCCACGAACTCCTCGGCCTGGAATGGCTTGCACAGATAGGCGTCGGCACCTCCCTCCAGCCCGGCGATACGGTGCTCGGCCTGGGTCATCACTCCCGAGATCATGAGCAGGGGCATCGAGGCGGTTTCTGGCTGGTTGCGCAGCGCCTGCACGACCTCGTAGCCGCTTAGCCCGGGAAGCTTTGCGTCGATGATGGCTATCGAGGGCTTCGCGGTCAGCGCCAGCTCGATTCCCCGTTTCCCGTCCGTTTCGGTCACGCAGGTGCAGTGGGGGAAGTGTACGCGGATCAGCGAGGAATACAGGTCCAGATTCTCCTGCATATCGTCTATTGCCAGGATAGTATGCGGGGTGCTGGACATGGTTACCAAATCAGCATTCGTCGGGTGCGGCTGGACTGTCGAAGCACGAATGAACGGTTTCGAGCACACCGTCGAAGCTGAAGGGCTTGGTGATGAATCCACAGAAGGGACTGTATTCGTCGTCGGGTCCGTCGCGGCGCGACAATCCACTCATGGCGAGACAGGGAAGGCCGGGAACAATCGCCTGAAGCTGGGTGGCGGTTTCCTCTCCGGTGAGCCCGTCGGGGAGGGTGAGGTCGAGGATGGCGGCACCAGGGCGGTGTCCCGCCGCGACCGAGGCTCTGCACTCGTCGAGCAGGGCCTGGCCGCTGGTCCGCGCAACCACCGCATAGCCATGGTGCCCGAGAAGCTTTTCGAGGAGCGAGAGGATCTCCTGCTGGTCGTCCAGCAGGAGAACGAGAGGTCGCTCTGCGATGGCATTCATTGACGCAACGCTTGACCAGGCCTAGTCGGCATTACGGGCCGCCGAGAGTGCGGCCTCGTAGTCGGGTTCCTGGGCGATTTCGGGAACCTGCTCCGCATAGACTACCTTGTTGCCACTGTCGATCACGAGCACGGCCCGGCTGAGCAGGCCCGCGAGCGGTCCCTCCGCAATCTCAACGCCGTAGTCGGTGCCAAAGCTACATGAGCGCATGGTGGAGAGGGTCTCCACGTTGGCCACGCCGGCTGTCTCGCAGTTGCGGCTTTGAGCGAAGGGGAGGTCGGCGGAAATGACGAGCACAACGGCGTTCTCGACCGCGCCAGCCTCCGCGTTGAAGCGTTTGGTCGAATTGAGGCAGACCGGGGTGTCGAGGCTGGGCACGATGCTGAGGATTTTAATTTTCCCGCCAAAGTCAGCCAGCGTTTTGTCGCTGAGATCCTTGGCGGTGAGCTTGAAAGAGGGAGCTTTGTCACCGACGGAGGGAAGTGTTCCGACGGTATTGAGCGGGCTGCCTTTGAAAGTGATTTGGGCCATGAGAAACTCCTAGGTTGGTGAGGTTGCTGCCATTCTACCCTTTCCGGTGGAAAGTGCAAGGTAGAGGGACAGCTTTTCCTGGCCCGCCCGAGCTCGCCGAAAGCTAGAAAACCTTGCGTTTACCGATTCGCAAAGAAACCACGCGGTCGTTCTCAATCTCCATCCGGGCGTCATCGAAAACGAGTTCGAGGAAACCTGGCATGGAGATGGTCCCACTGGCAGGTCCAACCAAGGCCTCCACCTCACCGCGCGTCATGAGTTTTTGGATCTTGCCGTATACCTGCTCGCCGGGAAGCTCTGACCGGAATACTTCTACGGGAAAAAACTCGGGGCGCATGGCGCAGCCCACATAGACTTGGCGGGCAAAGTAGTCAGGTTGATCGGCGGAATACTCTTCGTCCTTTACGAGGTCCTTCCGGTGCCGCTCACGAAAATCGGGCTTCTGGTTGGCGAGCAGGGTCGATGCGATGATGTAGAGTCCAACCGCCCTGACATCGCCAGGCCGGCGGATTGCGAACTTCTTCATGGCATGGTAGTGCTCTGCTATGAGTTCGGCCCACTGATTCTCCTGCTCCGTGCCTACGCGTTTGGCCAGGTTTCGGTACTTGTCCGACATGGGCATGTTACGGATGGAGGCATAGTAGCCCGCCAATTTTAAATACACCTCGGGGTTGGGAGGAATCCGATCCAAATTGGGCTCCAGAGTGGCAATGGCTTCGTCGAGGCGCCTAAACCAGGCATGGCATTCGCTGAGGTCAAGATGGATCTGGATGTTCAAGGGGTCTAGAGCAATCGCCTTTTGAAAGTGGGCCACTGCCGAGTTGTACTGGCGGGTGCGCATGTAGGCGTAAGCAAGCCCCTGGAGTACCTCGGGGCTTGTGGGGTCGGCCTCGATCGCCTTGTGGGCCAGTTCCAAGCCCTTGTGCGGATTGCCGGCCGCAGATTCCAGAAAAGCCAGGCGGGTTAGCGCCACCACATGGCCAGGTTCTTTTTCCAGTACCTGTTGGTAGCCTGCTTTAGCCTCTTTAGCCTTTCCGTGGGCGAACTGGAACTCGGCCACGGCCATGCGGACAGACTCGCTGGCGGGAAAGCGCGATGACGCCTCGGAAGCAATTCGGGACGCGGTTTTCGCGTTCCCGTACATGGTGTAAAGCTGTATGGCAGCTACCCACTGATCCTCTTCGGCCTGGTTGTCGGGGGTATGCACCGCATAGCCCTCCCGGTTGTCTAGCAGCTCCCGAATAGGCGGCAACCCATAGGCGAAGTTCAGGTTCTGAGAGTCCAGCCGGATATACCCCACCACTCCGACCACCTCACCGTTTTCGTTGAGTACGGGCCCACCGCTGTTGCCCGGGGAGGTGGGCGCGGTGTACTGGAGAATTTCGCTGAGCGAACCGGACTCGCGCAGGGCGGATACATTTCCTACGGTCACGCTACCCTCAAGGCCGCGCGGGGAGCCGATGACCGTCACCTTCTGGCCAAGGGCAGGTTGGCTAGGCGCGATGGATAGAGGCACCCCAGTCATTTCACCGTCGTTAATCTGTAGCAGGGCGAGATCCGATTGCGGCATCTCGGCGATAATGGTGCAGTCTGCGGTGAAGCTCCCATCCGATTTCTTGACCGTGATGAAGGGAGCCCCGCGAATCACGTGGTGGGCGGTCATGACGATGTTGGAATCGATGAAAAATCCGGAGCCAAGGCCTCCCTGGGCGAAAAGCGTGACGCACCTTTCGAGGAGCGTCTCGACCGGAGGCGGGGCTGGCGGTGATGGCTTCTCGGGAACGACAGGGGGTGCTTCGGCGAGGTCTGGAGGAGCCTCGATGGCTAAAGAATTCTGCTTCACCACTTCGGAATCGGATGGCAGGCGGGCACAACCTTGGACGAGTAATA
>CBFGVE010000104.1:0-7475 GCA_965651915.1 uncultured bacterium | reverse complement strand
GCCGACGCGGGCGATCCCGAGGCATTCCCGGCGGGAAGCCGCTCCTGGACGCGCTCCATGGACCGGGGCTCCTATTCCGTCGAGGTGGTCCGCGACGCCACCCAACTCATTCCCGCCTACACCATTACCTCCGATGGCACCTCGGCCGGCGGCGCCCGGGACGCGGTGCGGCTTTCGCTCCGCCAGGCACCAGCAATCTCGGTCGGCCTCATGGGGGTTGACGGGCTCAACATCCGCCCGCTGTACGGGGTCTACAGCTACCATTCGTCTCAAACCACCACGCCCACCACCTCCACCGGCGAGGCGGTGATCGGCTCCAACGAATCGATCACCCTCGGGCCGGGGGCCACCTTGGACGGCCATGTCGCCGTCGGCGCCAGCGAAGATGGCGAGACAGCCACCTTCACCGCTACCAATACCTACAGCTATACCGACGCTGGGCATATCGACCCCGACCCGCTAGGCGCCAGCGGAGGATGGTTGAGCGAACAATTCGCCGAAGTGGCCGGCGGCGGCAACAACAACAGCACCGTCCCGCGCATCGTCGGCAACCGCCTTGTCGACAGCCGAAACGGAAAGGATGCCACCACGCTAACCGCAGGACGCTACTATCTGACCGAGCTGGATCTCTCGGGAACGCTCACCATCGACGCCTCGGCCGGCATCGTGGAAATTTTCCTCAGCGGGGGGGCGTATGCCGGACCCGGCAGCCAATTCAACCTGCAGGGAGCCCCGACAGATTTCCGCATCTATTCCAACTCCACGGAGCCCATCCGCCTCCAGCCACAAGGTGATTTCTATGGGTTCATCTACGCGCCCTATGCCACCGAAGTCCGAATTCAGCCAGGCGGCAACATCTACGGGGCGATTTGGGGCCAGACCGTCACGCTCCAGCCCACCGGACAACTCTGGATCGACGCCGACCTGCTCTCCTACGAGGCCTTCGGCACCTACCGCCTGGTGACCAGCCGCTGGGAGGAGGTCCCCCGGATGTGGTAGTTCCCCAATCCTCGTCCCGATCGTTGTCCCGATCTTCATCAATCCCTTCGGCCATCCCGAACAACCCTCAAAACCCGTCCCACCGAGAAACTAATACGCGGGGCTGAACCGGAACGCCAGCGTGCCCAGGCGGGGTGGCTGCGCCACCTGCTTGAGTCGGACTCGGAGCTGCCACGACACTTCGGCGTCATCCTGGCGAACCCAGCGGTAGTAGATATGGCTGGGCCGGAATTCCTCTCTGTCCCCGGCATAGACCGGCAACAAGGTCTTGACCCGCCGCTCGCCTTCCCAACTCCGCATGAGCCGGTGGGTGTCCTCGGCGACAAGGCCAAGCGCCTCCGACAATTCGGTGAGGCTGACAACTTCGCGCCCCTGGAGGATGCGCGAGGCTCTTGTACGGAAGCTTCGCGTAGGCATGTTTTCCTCAGCCGGCTTCCGTGGCGCGATCATGGGCAATCTCCAGGTTGAAAAAATACCGCCCGGGGCTCCGGATCGCCCGGGGCCCCAGGCAGGGGTGGAATTAGAACTTGGCGATCAGGTCGAGCATCGCACGGGTGTAGTCCGTGGAGCCGTCGTTGATCTCGTTCACGAACAGAGTGCCCGCGAGCTGGATGTTCTTGGAGACCTGGTAGGCCAGCGAGAACTTGTGCCCGCTCACGTCCGTGCCGCCGCCACCGCTATCCGAGTCGGTGAAGGCGCCCACCACCGCGTCCGCTTCGAGGTCGCGGTAGTTGTAGTCGAACTGCATGCTGCCGGGGTCCTTGGCCTTGCCGAAGGTGACGCCGCCGATGAAGCCCATGTCGTTGTCGCTCGCTTCGGTGTTGTTCACCACCGAGGCATAGAGCTTCATGCCGCTGAGGCCCACCGAGGCAAAGCCCTCGACCAGGGTGTAGTCGTTCGCGTAGAGCAGCGAAACCTCTTCGCCCTCGTCGTCCAGCACCGGGACCGTTGAGTTGCCGAAGCTGTCGGTCTCGTCGTAAATCGTCGAGAAGCCCTGCATCGCCTCGTAGTGGTAGACGCTGACGCCGAGCGTCAGGTCCACAGCCTCGCCCTCTGACTGGACCGCCGCCTGCGCGCCAAGCAGATAGGTCTCGTCGTCCGAGCTACGCTCCTGAATCTGGAAGCCTCCGAGGTTCACCGCCAGCGCCATCGCGTCGTCGCCCAGCTTGGTCTTGAGCGCCACACCTTCGGGCGTGAGGTCGCCGTCCCAGATCAGGTCCTTGGTGGCAATGAACGGATTGTCCATCTTACCGCCGTGGACCGCTACGCCGCCCAGCGCCTCGGGGCTCCAGATGAAGTAGGCCTTGTCGATATTCAGGCCCTTCTTGCTGAAGCCCTCGCCGAGGGTCTGGTTCGTCGATACGGGATCGTCGGAGCCCGAGGCAACGCCCACCTTGACGGTGAGGTCGTCGCTGACCTCCGCCTCGATGCCGACCCGGGCGCGGAGGCGGATGCGGTTGCGCTCGTCCTTGTCGTCCTGGTTGATAAACTCCTCGCGCAGGCGGATATCGCCCTTGATCTTGGTCTTGTCGGCCCAGTTCTGCGCCGAAGCCTCCTGCATGTTCATCACGGTCAGGCCGGCCAGGGCGCACAGGGCGCTCAGGGTTAGTCGCTTGCTCATTCTAGTCCTTTCGTTTGCTTCTTGTCACCGCAAGGTGCTCAAGATGGTTGTTCCCCACCTATCGGCCCCCCGTCTCGGGAGAGGCCGGGCAGAGCCTTGTAACCCGGCTTCTGCCGGATAAACATGGCGACACGCTGCGTCTGCCGCGTGAGCATACAATTAGGACTCGGTGCGATCTCGGTTATTTGTCGGAGGGGGGAGGAAACACGTAGTAGGCCACCGTATAGCCCGGCCGGCGCTCGCGGAAGGCGGGAACAAGTCCGCCGGGCAGAACATCGTCCGCCTGGTCGCCCACCCGGATCTCTACCGCGACATCGCCGGGCTCCGCCCGCCCGACCACCTCCTCCAGTGTGCCCACTTCATGCACGCTCCCATCCAGGTAGTAGCGCACTGCATCCGCGCCCGGCCCCACCACGAATACCCTGCGGGCGCCCTCCGACAGTTTCGCGGCGCGCACCGCCTGGCCAACCTGGACCAGTGCGGATTCGGGACGGTGGACCTCATGGAAAATGAGCGGATAGGAAAGGTAGGCACCGACCAGCATGACAACCAGCGAGGAGAAGCGGCGGCGGAACAGGCAGCCATCGGTACTGCCAACCGAGGCGACCGCCAGCAGCAGCACCGCCGACCCAGTCAATATGCAGCCCTGCGCCGAAAAGCCCAGTCCCAGAAGCGGGAGGATAAACAGCATGGCCGCCGACAGAACTACCAGCATCGCCCAGCCGCTCATGTAGCCCCACACCAGGCCCGGACGCCAGCCCTCCCGCGAGCAGGAGGCGCATAGCAGGTAGCTCGCGACCACCAGCGCCGATGGCGCGAGCAGCAGAAACAAATTCTGCTCCTGCTTGTTCGGAAGCAACGAGGGCACCGCAATGCTCAGCACCCACCACAGGGCGAGAAAGCGCTGCCGGGCGTGGCTGCGGCGGCGCCACAGCACCCACAGCGCGGGTATAAGCAGCGGACCCCACGGCAGCATCAGGACCGGCAGCCGCAGCACATAGTAGAACAGGGAGCGCGTACGCCCGCCTTCCGCGTCGAGCGCCATCCGCCACAGCCCGGCCAGACTGCGCGCGTCTCCTTCCAGCCAAAAATAACCGCCAACACCCACCACCAGCAGCGCGGGCACCAGCGCCGCCGCCAGCAACCGCCCCATGCGCCGCCGGTCCAGTTCCGGCAGTACCAGCGGCGCCAGTGCCAGGGTCAGCGCGGGCACCAGCCCCGCCCCCCAACCCGAGCCCAGCACCGCCAGCCCCATGCACAGCCCCGCACCCACGGCGGAAACCATCGGACGCGGACCCGTGCAGGCGAGGAACACCAGCAGCCCTCCCAGTGTCGAGGCCAGCGCGGCGAATCCCTCGGGTTCGGCCAGCGGACCGAAGCGAACAAACAGCCACGAGGTCGCCGCCACCAGCGCCGCCCAGTGGGCCCTGCGCCGGCCCACCAGCACCGCACCCGCGATCGCGATGGTCAGCACCAGCGCCATGCTGGCTGCCACAGGGGCCAGCCTCGTCACGCCCGGCGATGTCCACCCCCCCAGCAGGCGGTGCGCGCCCGCCACCAGCCAGTAGGGCAGCGGCGGATGCCCCTGCACGACAGCCGGCAGGTCAACGCCGCGGGCGATCTTGCGGGCCGCAAGCGCGACATCAAGCTCTGCGCCGCGCTGCACCGTGATCAGCATGGCCTGCGGCAGCAGGACCGCCAGAGCCAGCACGATCAGCAGTGAGGCCTGGAACCTGCGGCTCATACGCGGCCCTCCCGCGTACTGGAGCCGGTGGCTGCATCCCGCGCCGTCACAGCGTGAGCCCCGGCTTGCGAAGATCGTCCAGCGTACGGGCGCCGAGCAGGAACATCGCCACGGTGAACTCGCGGCGCAGGCGCTCGATCGCCCGCACCACCGCCTCGACCGACTCCGCGGCAGGCTGGAGAAGCGGGGCCGCCAGCCCGCAGAGCGAGGCGCCAAGGATTACCGCCTTGACCATGTCGATACCACTGCGAAGTCCGCCCGAGGCGATCAGCGTCGCGCGGTCGCGCAGGGGCGCCAGCTCCCGAAGCGCCTGCGGCGTAGGAATGCCCCAGTCCTGGAAAGTCAGCCCCAAATCGTCGCCCTCGCTCTCCCGGCGGCGGTAGTGCTCCACCCGGCTCCACGAGGTACCCCCGCTGCCCGCCACGTCGATTATGCGTACCCCCTGAGCCAGCGCCAGCTCGGCATCGGCCAGCGAAATGCCCGCGCCCACCTCCTTGAGAATGACCGGCACCTCCAGGCTCCGCGCCACCTCGCCGATGCGCGCGCCAAGACCACCGAAGTTCGTGTCGCCTTCGGGCTGCACCGCCTCCTGCAGGGGATTCGAATGCAGGATGAGCGCGTCCGCCGCGAGCGCCTCCACCGCCAGCCGACAGTGCTCGATCCCAAAGCCGCAGTTGAGCTGCACCGCGCCGAGATTGGCGAACAGCAGGGCGTTCGGCGCGAAGGGACGGATCTCGAAACTCTCGCGCGCCGCCGGATGAGTGAACATCACCCGCTGCGAACCCACCCCCATCGCCACCCCGCAGCTTTCCGCCGCGTGGGCGAGATTGCGGTTGATCGTTTTGACCTGCTCGTGGGTACCGCCAGTCATCGACGAAATCAGCAGCGGAAAAGACAGCGGCTTGCCGAGAAAGGTGGTGGCGGGATCGACGTCGGACAGATCGATCTCCGGCAGAGCCCGGTGCCGCAGCCGTATCGCCTCGAACCCGCCGCCCCGGCGGTCCACCTCGGGATCCTCCGAGATAATACGGATGTGCTCTATCTTGCGCTCGCTGGTTGGATCGCTCATCCCCGCTCCATTCGCAGATGAGCCTGCATCAGTTCGCCCGGGTTCGTCTGCGCCGCCAGCAGCGACAGCTCGCCGCACCACACCGAGGCCGCCGCCGCCACCGCCAGCCGCCGCGCATTCGCGCCCGGCTCGCGCGACTCCAGGCAGCCCAGCGCCCGGAGATTTTCCTGCACGAAGTCCAGCCCCTTGCCTGCCCCCACCGTGCCCACAATCAGATTCGGCAGCGTCACCGCGAAATAGAGATCCCCGCCCCGCGCCTCCGCCTGGGTGAAGCCCTGCGAGCCCTCGACGATATTCGCCGCGTCCTGGCCGGTCGCCAGATAGAAGCCCAGCAGCATGTTCGCGAAATGCGCGTTGGCCGAACGAAGCCCCCCCGCCAGCATCGTGCCGATCAGGTTCTTCTTGATGTTCAGGTTCGCCACCCGCTCGGCGGTTGTCTTCAGATAGCGCCGCACCAGCTTCTCCGGAATCACCCCCTCGACGATCACATGCTTGCCGCGGCCGAGTATGCCGTTCACCGCCGAGGGCTTCTTGTCGGTGCAGAAATTTCCCGAAATCGACACGTAGCCCAGCCGGGGGAACTCGGCCAGCAGCCAGCCGATCGCCTCGTCCGCCGCCGCCGTGACCATGTTGTGGCCGGCCGCGTCGCCGGTGAAGAACTCCAGGCGGATGTAGAGCAGATTGGCGGTGAGCTGGATGTGGATATCGAGGAGGCGGGCGAAGCGGCTGCGGGCGGTTGCCGCGCGCCCCAGCTCCTCCTGCCTGCGCCGGATCTCGCGGGAGACCCGCAACGCCTCCTCCGCGTCCGGCGCCTCCAGCAGAATGGAGCGGGTCATTCGTTCGTCGGTCACCACCGCCAGCACCCCGCCCATCGCCACCGAAACGCGCGCCCCGCGATCCACCGAAGGCCAGAGCGGGCTCTCGTAGGTGGCGAGCGGGATCATGACCTCGCCCTGCACCTCCGGACCGCGCAGCAGGACCGGGCCGACGCAGCGCATCGGCACCGAGGCAAAATCAGAAGAGGAGTCGGTCATAGGGCGGTTCGCAGATTGGGGTTAAGCGAGCAGTGTAGCCCCAACCGCCCCCACAAATCAACCGCCATCCCCACCCCCGCCAGGTTCCAATCCCGGGGCAAACCCCCAAGCCCCATGGTCCAGCGTTCGAAACTTCCCCCGCAGGGATCAAGCGGACCCCAGGCGCAGGCCGTCCTAGATCATTTAAACTTGTGGTTCTTCTTCTCTTTCCCGGCTTTGATCAACGCCTTGAGGTCCGGTTTATCCGGTCGCTTACCTTCCTTCAAGAGTGATCTGCTTTCCTTCTCAAGTTGCTTACGGAGCATCCATTCCTCCCTAAGATCCATGTCGTACTCAAGGTTTCTAGAACCGTAGGGATTGACCCATGATTTGTAACTGATGCGGAAGCCTTTCTGATTTTCGGATTCTTTCCATATCGAATGTTCAAGCTCGAGACGAGAGTAAATGGCGGGAGTCCGGCTTCTCAAGTAAATATATCGCGGCCATGGAGGACCGTTCAAAACTACTTCCTGCTGATACCCATCTTCCGGCGCTTCGTACAGAAGATCGCTCCCTACGATAATGCCGTCCGTCCCGTTGGTCGCCGAGTAGGTAACGATCCAGTTGTTATCCGTCTTATCGTAATTTGCGGCAACCTGGAGGTCGGCATACCTTCCGGATGCATCTTTGTCCCCTTTCTCCGCGAATAAGTCCAATCTGCTGGTTTGGGAGTGCGGGGAAAATGCACGGATCAATTGGTATTCTTCGTTCTGAAGCAAGAAAGTTGTCTCGCCTTGCTTCCGAAGAACGGTAACAACGGGATCGTCCTTCGATGTAGGCCGAGAAACCAGATGGCGAGCACTCGACGCCTTAAAATCTTTGTATGAGTAGTAACCTTCTTTATGCACATCGGAAACAAAAGCGCGATGCGGTTTGGTTATGACAAACTCCCATCGACCATCTTTCCCAGAGTTTACCGTATCAAAACGGCCAGCATCTGATTTGCCGATCAAAACCGTCGCTTGCTGC
>CBFGVE010000103.1:0-7537 GCA_965651915.1 uncultured bacterium | reverse complement strand
CTGGATTGCGCGTCGGCTGGATCTGCGCTGCCAAGCCGATCATCCACCGACTCGCCGATGATCCTTCGCACTTCCAGACCACCGTGCTGGCCACTGCCCAGCACCGGGAAATGCTCGACCAGGTCATGCGGATCTTCAAGATCCAGCCCGACCGGGACCTCAATATCATGCAGGCGAACCAGACCCTCGCCCAGGTGACCAGCCGGGTGCTGAACGAAATGGTCGACTACCTCCAGGCCCATCCCTGCGACGTGGTGCTCGCCCAGGGCGACACCACCACGGTCATGTCCACCGCCATGGCCTGCTTCTATACCCGCACCCGCTTCGGCCACGTAGAAGCCGGCCTGCGCACCCGCAACCTGCACTCCCCCTATCCCGAAGAATTCAACCGCAAGGTGGCCGGCATCCTCGGCGACTACCACTTCGCGCCCACCCGCACCTCGGCGACCAATCTGATCGCCGACGGAACCGATCCCAAATCCATCTTTGTCACCGGCAACTCGGTCATCGATGCGCTATTCTACATACTGCAGCACACCACGCCTCCTCCGGCTCCCATTCCGGAGGGAAGGCCCTACATCCTCATGACCTGCCACCGCCGCGAGAACTTCGGCCCCCGGGTGGAAGCCATTTTCGGGGCGGTGCGGGATTTCGCCCTGGGCCGTCCAGACCTCCACATCTGGTACCCGGTGCACCCGAACCCCAACGTGAAGGTGCCGGCCCACCAGATTCTCGGAAGCCTCCACAACGTCGTTCTGACCGAACCTTTGGACTATATCGAGTTCATCCACGCGATGAACGGCGCCCGCCTGATGCTCTCCGACTCTGGCGGCGTGCAGGAGGAGGCCCCCTCCCTGGGCAAACCGGTGCTGGTTCTGCGCGATACCACGGAACGCCCGGAAGGCGTGGAAGCAGGAACCTGCCGTCTGGTGGGCGCGGATCCAGAGGTGATCCTCGCCCAGCTCGACGCCCTGCTTGGCGACCCCGAGGCCTACCGCCAGATGGCCCAGACCCGCAACCCCTACGGCGACGGAAAAACCGCCGACCGCATCGCCGAGATTCTCCAGGGGAAAACGCCTACCGCCTGGGAATAATCTCCAAGGCCCGGACAGCACGCTGCGGAACTTTTCCAAGGTTTGGAAACCAGGAAAACCTATGGGCCGGTGAACACGGCCCGGGCCTCGGCAGAATGAAGGGCCGCTTGGCCAAACACCAGTCGGGCGCAGAGGGGAAGCCGGAACAGCCGGCCCGGACTTCTAAAGCAGCGACTCGATAGCCGCCTGCAGCTCCGCCTCGGCTACCGCACCCTGGAATTTCGCCCGGACCAGGCCGCTTCGATCGATCAGCCACTTGGATGGCAGAACCCGAAGCCCTTCGACGGGCTGGTTGCCCAGCTCGCCTGCCGGCTGCACTGTAGCGAAGTCTGGCGCCAGCTCGGCCAGCCTAACCTCCAGCTCCTTTTCCGAGGCCTGGTCCAACACGACTCCGACCACCTTAAAGCCGCGGGTGCGGTATGCGTCCTGGAGGGCTCCGAGGGCTGGAAGCTCGTAGGTGCACACCCGCGACCAAGTGGTCCAGAAGTTTACCAGGACAACCTGGCCTGAATCGGCCTTCCACGGAAGCGATGTATCGGCACCCCGCAGCGGGAGGACGGGGAAATAAGGAAACACCCCGAGATCGGGGAGTTCCTGCTTGGTTAGCGCGGATTCCGGTGCCGGGGCGGGCTGATGCCTAGGGGTGCAGGCGACCAGGCTGGATGCAACGAACACAACGGCGAAACGGAGGGCTGGGCGGATGTTCATTGGCTGACTATGCCCCATGCGGCAGCCCGGGGCAAGTTCGACCCGGCATTTCGCGATTTTTTGTTCGTATATGCTGGAAAATCGGCGTAGCCTGCGATGCGTAACTGAGGCCACAACCAGGGGGTTCCGCCATGAGCCAGAAAAAAAGCATTTGGGCGCCGCCCGGGTGGGCGTGGGAACTAGAGCTGTTGACGCTACTGTTTTTCATTTTGGCGCTGGCCGCTCCATTCTACCTGCACTACAACGCGCCCCCGAAGTCCACCGAGAACCTCACCCTGGTTCAGATGGCACAGCTCCAGAACAAAAATCCTGTGCATGTATCCATGGAGGAACAGCGCGGCATTTTCTGGGCGCTGATCGTCGCAGGTATCTATGTGGCCCATCTGGTGATCGGCCACATTTCGCTCCAGATCGTATCTACCCCAGCCGCGTCGATCTTCTTCCCCGCCCTCTTCGCAACGATCGCCTACCTGCGGACCAGCACAACAGCCAACTACCTTGAAATGGACCTGCCCCTCCTCGATGGGAGCTGGCCCCACGCCCTCGCCGCCTTCGGCCTGGTTTTATCCGCCGGACTGCTGATTGCTCGCGTGCGGATGCGGCGACAGCTCCTCCGCTTCCGGCAGGTACAATGGGGTATCACCACGAAAAACGTGATCGACGGATCCATGCTCACCGAGGTGATTTCCGCCTTCCGCCCCCTCATCTACCCGCCGCAGCGCTACCAGGCCTGCGAGGACGGCATTCTCGTCGTCGGATACTTCTATATCATGCCCATTCCCTTCAAGACCATCCACTCCATCGTGCGGGCCAAGAAGGGCAACTTGCTCACCTCCAGCTACACCCTGGCGACATCGGCGCACCACCTCGCCCGCATCCAGCTCACCGAACAGTCCGAGCCTATTTTCATTTCGCCCCTCAACACCGACGAATTCGTGCGCTACTGCGAACCCTTCACCCACACCGCCAGCAACCGAACCGCCGGCGACACCCGTGGCGCAGGACGCACCAGCCCGGGCGACACCTCGGCAAGCCCAGCGCCACGATCCGCCGGCTAAGGCCTCGCCCCACCCCATGCCGCCCCAACTCGTCGATCCCGAGCACGCGAAACGCATTGTATTCCGCCTCCAGCAGGCCGGCTGGACGGCCTTTTGGGCGGGTGGTGCGGTCCGCGACCTGCTGCTCGGCCGTCCATTCAAGGACATCGACATTGCGACCAACGCCCCTCCCGATGCCGTCCTCTCCCTTTTTCCCCACTCGAAGGGTGTTGGCAAGGCCTTCGGGGTGGTCATCGTGCACGAGTCGGGTAGCGCTTTTGAAGTGGCGACTTTCCGGCGAGACGGACCCTATCCGGATGGACGTCGCCCGGCGGCGGTGGAGTTCGCCAGCGCCGAGGCCGACGCACAGCGCCGCGACTTCACCATCAATGCGATTTTCTTCGACCCTGTCGCCGATCGCTATATCGATTTCATCGGTGGCCGGGAGGACCTGGACAGGAAAATCGTGCGAACCGTAGGCCGCCCCGCCGACCGCTTCAGCGAAGACCACCTGCGCCTTATGCGGGCCGTGCGCTTCGCCTCTACCCTTGATTTCAGGATCGAGCCCGAGACCTGGCATGCTATTCGGGATTGCGCTTCCCAGCTCGCCCGCATCAGCATCGAGCGGGTCCGCGAAGAGTTTGCCAGGACACTCGTTGAGTCCCGGAGGCCTGGGGCGGCCCTGCGGATGATGCTCGATGCAGGCCTGCTCGGCGTTTTCGCCCCTGAACTCCTGCCCATGGATGGCCAGGAGCAGCCAGCGGAGTATCACCCCGAAGGAGATGTCTTCACCCACACCTGCATGATGCTCGACGCCGCCGGCCCCCGGGACCTGCGGCTCCTGCTCGCCGTGCTGCTGCACGATGTGGGCAAGCCCGCGACGGCAACCTGGGGCTCCGACCGGAAAGGAGGCATGCGCATCCGCTTCGACGGCCACGCCCAGGTTGGCGCCGAGATGGCCCGGAGCTTTCTAAACCGCCTTCGCTTCCCCCGGGTATTCACCGACGAAGTCGTCCATATGGTGGAAGGCCACATGCGCTTCATGGATGTACAGCAGATGAGGCGGGGAACCCTCAGGCGCCTTATCGGCAGCCCTACCTTTCCGCTCGAAAAAGAGCTGCACCGGCTCGACTGCCTTTGCAGCAAAGGCGATATGTCCAACATTGAATTCCTGGACCGGGTCGAGGCCGAGCTGGCAGCCGAATCGGCTCTTCCAAAACCGTGGATCACCGGGAAGGATGTTATGGGTCTCGGGGTCGCGCCTGGACCCGAAGTGGGGCGCTGGCTGAACGAGGCCTACGATCTCCAGCTAGAAGGGCGGGTCGAGAGCCGCGAGGCCCTGCTGCGCTGGCTCGGCGAATCAATCTCGAATCCGCAGTCTTAGCGGACCCGGTGCTCGCGCGGGATGGGTGCGGCAGCCAGGCAGGCCGCCATTCCGATAAGTAGGTTGAACACCATCAGGATCTCGGTATCGCCAAAGTTGTACTCCACCATGCCGTTGAGCAGCAGGGCGCAGAATGCCGCGAGAGCCCCCTGCCCCAGCGGCGCTTCACTCCCGCGAAATCGGGATTCACGCCGGGCGGCCCGTACCAGCAACCCAAGGGCAACTCCCATCCAGCCCAGCCAGACCAGAATGCCCGGCCAACCCAATTCGAGCCGAATCTGGAGCACGTTGTTGTGAAGGTGATTGAGGCCCGGCTGGATGTTTCGCGAATAGCGTAGCATGTCCTCATGGGTCAGCGCCATGTAGCCAAAACCCCAAGGGTGGTCGGCGATGATGCCGGGAGCGACCTCGGACCAGATCGCTGCACGGTCCCCGCGGGCGACGTTGCCGATGCTGCGCAGGTCCATCAGCCGTTCCCTGGTCTGGGGCAAAGCCAGCATACCAATTGCGCCCAACAGGAGCACGGCCAGCCAGGCCTTCCGCCCTTCAGCAAGGCCATGGAGGTGAACACAAGGCCAAAACTCATCCAGACACCGCGCTTGAAATGAATAACCAGCCCTAGCGCGGAGAGCAGTGCGAGCGCAAGCCAACCCCGGCTCCTCAGCGTGCGGGACCAGGAGCCCTGCATGGCCAGAATCAGGCAGAGAGCGACCATGTGGAACTGGGGGTCGCGCATATTGCCGGTGTCGAACAACCCAACGCCCCGCGCCACCTGTATCGGCACCCGTACCAGATCGTAGGCAGCTAGCAAACACGCACCGGCAACAAAAGCGACCGCTACCTTCTCCACCGATTTCCTCAGCCGATCCGGATGTGCGGCATAGGCTCCGAGCATGGCCAATGGGAATAGCCCGATGATGAGGCGGTGGAAACGACCGATGCTGATCGAAGGGTGGGTCCCCCACATGCCGCAGGCCAAAGCGATTACGGTAAACCCAAGAATGAAAGGCGTTAGAGGAGTTTTGAACCCTGCCCAGTTTCGTGCCCGCACCGCACCTGCCACCCACAGCGCGATGGCAATAAAGCAAAAGCCCTCGGCCAGCGAAATGCTCAGGGGCATCAGGAAGGCCGCGAGAATTACCGAGGCTCGCAGGGCAAGTCCAATCCGGTCGGAGGAATCGGCCGGGGTACCGATGTCGCTGGACCGGATCGTATTCACGGCTCAGGGATTAGGCGAGCTCCGGGAAGAGGAGCAAGGTCCAGCAGTTTTTGGTTTTTTAGATAGCTGCGAACGGCTTCGCGGGTGTCCATCTCCAGCAGCTCGAGGCGGCATTCCGCCTGGCCCGCGTAGGTGCGGACACTGTGATAGCGCCGCCCTCCCGAGGCCAGCACATAGCTGTTGAATACCACCCGGTAGCGTCGGCGCGAATGAGGAAGCGAGCCGTCGGACAGGGTTAGGTTGGACACGCGACGGCCTGCGGCGGCAGAAGGCTCCAAGTCGTAGCGCAAACCGTGGATTCCCATGAAAGCATGACGCCCATACTGCGCCGCGTTTTCCTCAAGAACCGACCGTATCTCCTCCGCTGTAAGCGCAAGTACGCCGATTCGGTTCTCATAGGGTACTATGCGGAACAGGTCGTACTCGGTGATGGCCCCTTCTGAAATCCTATACTCCCCCATTGAGCCATGAAGCACGATATCGGCCTGGGCGGCCTCAACCAGCGCCTCGGCGATCAGGCGCTGCTGGGAGGACTGTCCGGGAAGCGCGGATTTTGCCTCGAGCGGCTGCCGGGTTTGCGCCAGCACTTTGGCGCGGCGGGCGGATTCGCGGGCGATCAGGGGAGCAAAGTGTTCGGAAAGCGCTTCGTCGTAGGGCGTGTCGCGTCCGACCTCCATCAGTCGGGCCTCCATACGTTTTGCGCGGAGCTGTACGAGGTCATACACCAGGTCGATACGGCCCAGCCAGTTGCCATGGTAGCCGGACTGGGCATAGAGAGTTCGGCCTAGCAGGGTCGATTCAACAACCTGGTGTGAATGACCGCCAATCATAATATCGATCTCGGGAAACCGGCGGGCAATCTCCTGGACCTCGTTTCCAAAACTGTCTCCGGAATGTCGCCATCCTTGATGAAGAAGGAGGATGATGATGTGGGGCTTGGCGGCGCGAACCTCGGGCATGATTCGGTCCAGAGCCTCTACCGAACGTTCGAAGACGAGGGGACCGAGCATTTCCGGCAGAAACCAGTTGGGCATTCCTGGTGTGGTGAGGCCTATAATGGCGAACCTCACTCCGTCCACCTCGCGGAGAATGAACGGTTCCACGGTGTCCAAGGGGTTTACCTGTCCGGGGCGAACGCCAATGTTGCCGGCAAGCGCAGGGGTCTTCCTCCCTTTCAGAATGCGGGCCAAATTCTCGTAGCCCCAGTCGAACTCGTGGTTGCCAATCGCCCAGGCGTCGTATCCAAGCAAGTCGATGGCCTCGAGCATCACCTCGCCACGCGAGGGATAGCTTTCCATTCCACCCTGGATGAGGTCTCCCGCGTCGAGCAGGAGCGAGTTGGGCATTTCGCGGCGTCCATCCCGGATCAGCGTGGCGCAGCGGAGAAGCCCGCCCACCTGCTCCTCGCCGGTATAGATGTAGGAGGGCAGCAGATAGCCGTGCAGATCGGTGGTGTAGAAGATGGCGACGTGGGCGTCACGGCCCTGGACACCGGAGGCGGACAGAATCCACAGGCCCACCGCCAGACCAAGGCCCGCGAACTGGATACGGGTAGCTGGTCCGCAGCGCTTCATCCCGGTAGGCCTCAGGCGATTTTAAGCGCCTCAACCTCGGCTAGTCCGAAGGATGCCCGGTGTCCGCTCACCATGGACTTGGTCACGCGGTATTCCTTGACGTCCTTCTGGTTCGGCACTTCATACATCACATCGAGCATGATGTGCTCGAGGATGGCGCGAAGGCCTCGGGCGCCAGTACCCTTTTCGTGGGCGATGTGGGCAATTTCCTGGATCGCGGAGTCAGTGAAGCTCAATTCCACACCCTCCATGCCGAGCAGCTTGGTGTACTGCTTCACCATGGAGTTCTTGGGCTGGGTGAGAATATGGATCAGGTCGCTCTCGCTGAGCGGATCCAAGCTCGCCATAACCGGAATTCGACCGATGAACTCGGGAATCAGTCCGTAGCGAAGCAGATCCTGCGGCTCGACGGCAGCACGGTGTGGACCTGCGCCGGCGGCTCCTACATGGCGAGCGGCCCCGACGTGGACATCGACACCAAGTTCCAGGGCTTCAAGGGATTCTTCAGCGGCGAGTCGCTG
>CBFGVE010000102.1:0-7570 GCA_965651915.1 uncultured bacterium | reverse complement strand
GGCGAGGGCAACCTCGACATGCCGGCCATTATCGAAGCCGCCGATGCCGCCGGCTGCGAGTGGTTCATCGTCGAGCAGGACTCCTGCGAGGGCGACCCCTTCGAGGCCATCGCCACCAGCCTCGCCTACCTGAAAACCCTCGCCAAGTAGCCCCGCCAAGAAAAGGGGTCAGTCATTTATTATTGTCATTTTGGTAAAATGACAATAATAAATGACTGACCCCTTTTTAGTTTCCGAGCTTGCGGAGCTGGGAGGCGGTGTGGAGCCACTGCAGGGTGGCGCGGCCGTCTCCGCCGAGCTGGAGGCTACAGGCCCCAGCTTTTTTCAGCCGAAGCAGAGGGCGCAGCCGCCCGGTCAGCAGGTAGGAGGCGAGGATTTCGAGACCGGGATTGTGGCCGACCAGCATCAGGCTGGTCTCGCGCTGTTTCCCTAGCCATGCGGCGAGCTGGCGGATGGACCCTCCCGGCTTCAGCAGGTCGCTGAACTCAACGTCGCGGTCCTCCAGCAGCTTGCGGGCGGCGATGGCGGCGGTCTCGGCAGCGCGGACCAGCGGACTGCTCACGATGCGCTCGGGCCGGCAGCCCAGCGAAGAAAGTCCGCGCACCGCGCGGGTGGTGCGCTTCACGCCTTCGGCGGAGAGCATGCGGGCGGAGTCTTCGGTTGCGCCCCGCTCCCCCAGCTCCACGGCAAGCCCGTGACGAAACAGCGTGATGGTTTTCATAGCATAGCCTTTCACAGGGTGGCTTTCAGTTTTCGCCAGCTTTCCCGGTAGCGTTCCCAGTGCTCGTCGCGGCTCTGCTCCAGCAGCTCGACAAGACCCTGGGGAGGCAGCTTGCGCCGGCGGCGGAGCCGGTCGAGATGAAGCTCGGCGTCGTGTACCTCGCCCAGGGCCTGGGCCACCGCCTTGTAGCGGCGGGCGAGCTGCGCGGCGGTTTCCGATGAGGAAGCGGCCATTTCGGCAATGCAGCGCTCCCGCCGGAGGTCTCGGCGGAGGTCGTGGAGCGTCTCACGATCAGCCGAGCGCTTCAGCCGTTCCTGCTTGCGGCAGCGCCGGTAGCGCTTGAGGAGCGATTCTTCCATCCAGGGCACGAAAAGCTCGGGGCGGGCCTGGCGTACCCAGTCGGAGATTTCGATGCGGAGAAAGTACTTGAGCTGGTTCTGGAGCCGGACCCATTCGCTACCGCCCAGCGCCTTGGCGGCAGCGGCATAGTGGCGGGCCCGGGCTCGGCGCTCCTCGTCGATGAAGGCCTGCCAGTCGGCATCGGCCTGGTAGCCGCCAAGCCGGCGGTAGCGGGCCAGGCTCTCCAGCCAGACATCGGCGTCGCGGGCGGGGCTGAGCCGCCCGGTGAGCTGGGCGAGTTCGAGCTGGAGCGGCGCGGCGGAGGTTTGGCGCAGGAGCTTGGCGAAGAACCGGCAGCCGACCCGGAAGCGGCGGAGCGCAATGCGGAGGCGGTGGAGATGGTCGGCATCGCGGCCCGCCAGCACGCCATCGCGCTGGTCGGCGAGGAGGCGGAACTGGCTGTGGAGGATTCGCTTCACCGCCTGGGGCCGCGTGCTGTCTTCCCGGACGATTCCGCTGAAAGGTTGGCGGGCGTCGCCGCCGTTGCCGCTCAATCGCAGCGGCAGGGGCATAGCGGCCTGCCAGAGATCGGATTTCTTTTCGGCCCAGGGCCGGTTGCCGGCATAGCCCGGACTCCGGAGCAGGACCTCGCAGGCACCGGCTCGGCGGCGGATAGAGGCGATGTGGGTATTCTGGGCGTGGCCGTGGTCCAATCCATCGGCCACGCGCAGCAGGGCGCCGAGCCTCTCGATCCGGGCGGGGTCGGCGAGGGTGGCGAATACCGGGTGCTGGCGGCGCTTGGCGAGCGGTCCGCCGTGGAGGAGCATGATGGCGGCCACTTCGCGGACCTGGTCCTCGGTGAAGCCGAGCACGCCGTGCTTGAGCACGAGGTTGGCCCCAACGCGCACATGGTCGCTCGGCGCCGAGGCGTAGCCGATGTCGTGGAGGCGGGCGGCGGTTTCGAGCAAGGGGCGGTCGGCAGCGGAGAGATCCACCGACCCCGCAATCGCGTCGAAGAGCGTCAGCGCCAAGGCGGTCACGTGCTCGGTGTGCAGGTCCTCGTTGCGGGTCATGCGGCAGAGCTGCTCAGTGGTGGGTAGCGGTGTGGCGGGCATGGTCCGGATGAAGGGTTGATCGGTGACAATCCAACGCTGGCCGCTAGGGTGCGCGGTGAGGCTCGAAGAGGGTGGGCTTCGCTTTGCGCCGCGCCTTCACCGCATGGCAGGCTGATTCGTAGGTGCGGGCCTGGCTGCGGAGGCTCTTGCGGGGCGAGGTGGGCTGCCGCCGGGTGTAGGTGCCATCGGAACCCAGTTCCCAGGCGTTGACGTTGTCGCTGAGACAGGTTTTGAGGATGTCGGCGAGGCGTTCCTTGTGCTCGGATTCCTCGACCGGAACCAGCAGCTCGATACGGCGGTGGAGATTGCGCGGCATCCAGTCGGCGCTGCTGATATAGACCGCGCGTCGTCCGCCCTGGTGGAAGCAGAGAATGCGGCTGTGCTCGAGGAAACGGTCGACCACGCTGACCACGCTAATGTTGTCGCTGAGGCCGGGCACGCCGGGGGCGAGGCAGCAGATGCCGCGGACATTGAGCTGGATCTTCACGCCTGCCTGCGAGGCTCGGTAGAGAGCCTCGATGACTGCGGGTTCGGCCAGCGAGTTGATCTTGGCCATGATCGCGGCTTTCTGTCCCTGCCGGCTGCGCTCGGTCTCGCTTTCGATGAGGCGGATGAGGCGGTCGTGCAGCGTGAGCGGGGCGGCCTCGATCTTGCGGTAGGCCTGGGGCTGGGAGTAGCCGCTGATGGTGTTGAAGAAGGTGGCGGCATCGCGCCCGAGGTCGGCGTCGCAGGTCATGTAGCTGGCGTCGCTGTAGAGCCGGGCGGTATTCTCGTTGTAGTTGCCGGTGCCGAAGTGCATGTAGCGCTGGATCCCCTGGACCTCGCGGCGCAGAACCATGCAGAGCTTGGCGTGGGTCTTCAACCCCCGGATCCCATAGATTACCTGCACGCCGGCCAATTCGAGGGCCCGGGCCCACTCGATGTTGCGCTCCTCGTCGAAGCGGGCCTTGATCTCGACGATCGCGGTGACGTTCTTGCCCCGCTCGGCCGCGCGGCGGAGCGCGGCAACCACCGGGCTGTTCGAGCTGGTGCGGTAGAGAATCTGCTTAATGGCGAGGACATCGGGATCGTCCGCCGCCTCGTTTATGAAGCGCAGCACGGGCTCGAAGCTGTCGTAGGGATGGTAGAGCAGCACGCTGCCCCGGCTAATCCGCTCGAACATGCTTTCGCCGGGAAGCAGGTCCTCGAAGGGCTGCGGGGGCCATTCGTCGTTTTTTAGCGCATCGAAGCCTTTGACGTTGGCGACCTGCATGAAGGCCCCGAGATTGAGAGGCCCGTCGATGCGGTAGACGCCCTCGGCGCGGACATCGACCAGCCGGCGCAGGAAGCGGGCCATGCCCACGGTGGCGGAGGCACCCAGTTCGAGCCGGATGCAGTCGCTGGTTTTGCGGGCGGCGATGATTTTCTCCATGCCGGCGAGCAGGTCGGCCGCCATGTCCTCGCGCACGCTCATGTCGGCATTGCGGGTGATGCGGAAGGGTACGCACTCGGCGATGCGTTCGCCGGGAAAGAACTCCCCGACAAAAAACGCAACCAGGTCCTCGAGCAGCACAAACTCGTAGGCCTTGGCACTGGGCAGGGTGATAAAGCGGCTTAGGCTGCGCTCAATGGGCAGGACGGCGTGGCGCGGCTTGTGGGAGCCCTCGACCGGCTTGAGTCGCACGGCCGCATACAGCCCACGGTTGAGCAGCACCGGCAGGGGGCGGTCGAGATCGATGGGCATGGGCGTGACGAGTGGATACACCATCTCCTCGAAGTGCCGGGTGGCAAATTCGAGCTGCTCGGCGCTGAACTCCTGGGGGCGGACTCGGCGAACGCCCTGGCTGGCCAGCAGCGGCTCCAGGGTGTCACGGTAGCAGCGGTACTGGTCATCCACCAGGCGCTGCACCCGCTCGCCCACTTCTTGGAGCTGCCGTGCCGGCGTACGGCCCGAGATGTCGGGACGACGGACTCCCTGCTCCCACTGCATGAGCAGGCTGCCCACGCGAACCATGAAAAATTCGTCGAGGTTTGAGCTGGTGATCGCGAGGAATTTGAGACGCTCGAGCGGCGGAACGGAGGCGTTCATGGCCTCCTCCAGCACCCGCTGGTTGAACTCCAGCCAGCTCAGCTCGCGGTTGAGGAACACCTTTTTCTGTTCGGGATCGGCCATACTACACTCGCTTTCCTGGAAGGGCCCGCAGACGGACCGGCATGCCATAAACCGATTCGAACATGCCGCCCTTCTGCTGCAGGGCCATTTGCTCAAGGCTCAAGTCGTCGACGCCGGGCACCTCGACGAGAAGGACGCCTCGCTCGATCCGGCACCGGAGCGAAGAAATGCGCTGGCTGTGGGAGCGTTCGAGGGCGTCGGCCACGCGAAGAATCGCCGCGAGCTTGCTCACGATAATCCGGTTCTCGCGGCTGAGCAGGTTGTAGCCCTCGTGCTCGGGACTGGGCTGGGCGCGGCGGTGGTAGCGGGCGATGAGCGCGACCATCATCATGTCCTCCTTGCCCAGGCCAAACAGCTCGCTGTTGAGAATGAGGTACATGGAATGCTTGTGGTGGCTGCGGAAGGAGATGAAGTTGCCCAGCTCGTGGAGCAGCGCGGCGAGGGTGAGAATGAGGCGGTAGTTGGCGGACAGGCGGTGCTCGGCGGCGAGGGCGTCGTAGAGCAGGCGGCACAGGGCGGCAACCTGCTGGCCATGGGCCTCGTCGAAGTGGTACTTGCGCCCGAGGTCGAGCGCCGATTGTACCATCTGCTCCTCGAACAACTCGTCCCAACGGCTCTGCGCGTTGATCTCGCGCAGCAGGCCATCGCGCATGCTCGCGTCGGGCACGAGCAGGTGGCCGACCTCGAAGGCTCGGGCGGCCAGCGTCAGGGTGAGCAGGGCCGGACCGAGGGTCTCGGCAGCCGGGAAGGTTAGCTTGTACTTGATCGCCAGGTCGTCGACCGAAAGGCCCAGCACCTCGTCGGTAAGCTTGGCGAGGGCCGGCAGCTTGACCGAGGAGAGGCCGTTGGGCGGTCGGCGGCCGAGGATCTGCGCGGCGGCGAAGCGGGCGTCGCCGCCGAGCGCGAGCACGGTGAGCGGACGCTCCAGCGAGAAGTCGTTCTTCATCTGGTTCAGGATGAGCCGGATGTGGTTCTCCATAATCGAGCGCCTGCGGGTGACCGGGGCCTTGTAGGCCTCGAGCATCTGGCGCAGACGGAAGGAACCTAGACGGTAGGTATGGGAGAAGACTACGCGGCCATCGCGGAAGGCGAGCAGCTCGGTGCTGCCCCCGCCAACCTCGAAGGCCAGCGAACGGCCATTCGTCAGCGAAGGCTCGCTGCGGAGAAAGCGCTCGATGCTCAGATAGGTCAGGCGCGAAACTTCGGCTTCGTCGGCGATCTCCACCGCGATGCCGGCGCCGATATAGAGCCGGTCGAGGAAGGCCTGGCGGTTGGAAGCCTCGCGCACCGCGCTGGTGGCGACGGCGAGGATCTGCTCGGGCCGCTCGATCTGGTACTCGCGCAGCACCCGCTGGAAATGGCGGAGCGCCTCCACGCACTCCTCGATGGTGGACTTCTGGATCGATCCGGCGGTAAAGCTATCGCGACCCAGGTTGATATCCCGGCTGAGCGATTCGAGAATCTGGGGCTCCCCCTGCTCGCCGATCTGGGCGATCACCATGCGGGTGGAGGTAGTACCCACATCGATCACCGCGACGGTTCGCGGCGGAACGGCCGGTTTGGTTGCCTCGGCACTGGCGGGGGTCTGGCTCATGGCGTTACGCGGCCGGGGGCCGGCCTCCGTTCGAGCGGCCCACCTGATGGAGCGCCCAGGCGGCGGCGCCCAATGCGGCCGCGTCGTCGCCCAGCCTGGCCTCCACCACCTTGCAGGCATTCCGGAAAGCGGGCATGACACGGCGGTCCAGTTCCGCCTTCACCTCGCCGAGAAACAGTTTGGGCAAGGCTTCGACCAGCCCACCACCCAGCACCAGCACATCGGGGGCAAGCAGATTCACCACGCCCGCCGCGGCGAAACCTATCCAGCCCGCCGCATCGCGCACGATGCGCTCGACCGCCTTGTCACCCGCCGCGATGGATTCGGCGAGCGCCTTGCTGCGGATGCGGGCGAGGTCGCCGCCGGTCTTGGCGAGGAGGTGGGGGGCATCGCCCCTCAGCGCGGCCGCGCCGGCCGCCGCAGCGATGGCCAAGCGGCTCGCGACCGCCTCCAGACAGCCCTGGCGCCCGCATCCGCACAGCGGGCCGTCGCGCATCACCGGCACATGGCCGATCTCGAAACAGGAGCCGCGGGCGCTGCGCAAAAGCTGGCCTTCGTAGATGCCGCCCCCGCCAATGCCAGTGCCGGGGAAAATGCCCACTGCGCAGCGCGCCCCGCGCGCGGCCCCGGCGGTAAACTCACCGTAGATGCCGGCATCTACGTCGTTGATCAGGTGGACGGGACAGCCAAAGGCCTTCCCCAGAATCTTGCGGGCCTGCACCTGCTTCCAACCGAGGTTGGGCGTGTCAATCAGAACGCCTTCCACGAGGTCGAGAGGGCCCGGACAGCCCATGCCAATGCCTCCGAGCTGGGCGGCCGTTATGCCGGCATGGTCGAGCGCATCGCGCATGGCTTCCACCACGCGGTCGAAGCCTGCCTCGACCCCTTCGGCGGCCCGCGTTTTCTTACGCTTCTCACCGCGCTTGGTCAGCGTGTCGTCGAAGACCGCGGCCAGCATCTTGGTCCCGCCAAGGTCGAACCCCATCCAGTAGCGCTTTTCAGCATTCGCCATACAGACATCATCCAGGTATTCCCCATCCCGGCACGTGGTGGCGGGCGGGAGGCGTTCAGATTGGTGCATGCCCAGCGTACTAGCCCGGCAGCGTTAGATTACGATAAGCCAACGATTAGTTTGTCGGACGACAGTGTAGCACGGAGCCGCCGGCCTGGCCACAGGATTAGGAAGGAGCCCCGCCCACAATCATCGTGACGCCCCGGAGCGAACGGTGTACGGTTGGCGCATGAGTGCTAGCGATCTTTTCATGCTATTCAGCATGCTGCTCGGCGGCCTGGCGCTTTTCATCTACGGCATGAATAGCATGACCTCGGGGCTGCGGCAGATGGCGGGGGGGCACCTCCGCCAGCTCCTCTACCGAGCCACCCGCCGTCGGCTTAGCGGACTCGGCCTCGGCGCGCTCATGGGCATGCTCGCCCACAGCAGCGCGGCCACGGTGATGCTGGTGGGCTTCACCCATGCCGGCCTGCTGACCCTGGCCCAGGCGTTTGCGCCGGTGGCAGGCGCGAACATTGGAACGTCGCTTTCCATGCAGTTGGTCTCGTTCCGGCTCGACGCCTACTGCTTCAGCATCATCGCGGCCGGCTTCCTGCTAAAAACCCTGCCGGGACCGGAGCGGCGGCAGCAGGGCGGA
>CBFGVE010000101.1:0-7604 GCA_965651915.1 uncultured bacterium | reverse complement strand
GGCTAGGACGGTAGTCTGCTTGATCGCCCGGGGCTGGTCCGACCAGTCGGCTGTCTGGTAGTGGTCGAGATAGGCGTGGTTCGATGGGGACTGGATGACCCGGTGCCCTCGCCCGGCGGCGACGAGATCCCCGCGCTCCTTGGCATAGGAGCGCCAATTCATAATGATCGCATCGGAAGCGGCTCCGCCGGCAAGGATCTCGTCCCAGCCAATCAGGCTGCGCCCTTTGGACCGGACCACTTCGTGGGCCTGGCGGATGAAGTAGCTCTGCAGCGCATCCATATCGGCCAGCCCCTTCTGCTCCATGAGCTTGGCGCAATGGGCGCAGGCCTGCCAGCGCTCTTTCACCACCTCGTCGCCGCCGATGTGCAGGTAGAGTCCGGGAAACAGCTCGGCCACTTCCCCCAGCACCTTCTCCACAAAGGTGTAGACCTCGGCGCGGCCCGCGCACAGGACTTCTTTCTGGGGACCCCAGGCAGTCGCGACAGCGTAGGGCCCCCCGGTGCAGCCCAGTTCGGGGTAGGCGGCGAGAACTGACTGGGTATGCCCCGGCATGTCGATCTCGGGAACCACGGTGATGAAGCGGTCGGCCGCGTAGGCGATGATCTCCCGGATCTGGTCCTTGGTGTAGTAGCCTCCGTAGTTCACCCGGTTGGTCGTGCCGGTGGCCTCGTCGACCACGGGGGCCTGGCGGCTGGACCCGACCTCGGTGAGTCTCGGATAGGCGTCGATCTCGATCCGCCAGCCCTGGTCGTCGGTGAGGTGCCAGTGGAAGGTGTTGAGCTTCTGGAGGGCCATATGGTCTAGACAGCGCTTAACAAAGTCCATGTCGAAGAAGTGGCGGCTCACATCGAGCATCATGCCCCGCCAGGCGAATCGGGGCATGTCGCGCAGCTTGACGCCGGGAACACGCAGCGCCCCGGAATCCGGCGCCTTCGCCAAAAGCTGGCGGAAGGTCTGCACCCCGTAGAAAAGCCCGGCGGGGGTGGCCGCTTCGATTCGGACTTCGCCGGGAGCGCTCTCCAGGGTGTAGCCCTCGGCGCCCAGCGTTTCGTCGCTGCGAAGGGCGAACACGACCGCCGTGGCGCCGGCTGGCCGGCTGGCGTGGAGCTTCGGCGCAGGCAGCGAGGCGTCGGCAAACACCTCCTGCAGGGCCTCCACGGCGAGCCTCGCCTCGGCCGGGGCTACGAGGACGAGATCCGGGTCGAGAACGAAGGGGTCGCCCGCCCGCTCCATCTGGGCCGGCTTCGGCACCACCGGGGGAAGTTCGCCGTCCGGCAGCGCCGGCAGCGCGAAGCCAAGGAGCATGGTCGCGGTCAAAGAGAATCGGGAGAAGGCGTTCATTGAGGGATCGTCTTTCGTTTTGATTTCGCGGCAGAGGAGAAAAGCAGCTTGGCGATGCCGAAAGCGGCCAGCGCGGCCAGCACGGTAAGCACCGAGGCCAAGGCGACGCGGCCATAGAGCCAGTAGCCGGTGGCAAAGATCGCGAGGTACACCCCGAGACTGCCCAGCGCCATGCCGAGCATGCCGCGCGGGAGATTGACCGGATCGGCAGACAGTCCGGGCTCGCCCTGGCGGCGGAGGTCGTCGAGAACGGGCCCCCAGCCCGGGCCGCCGGGATTGATGCGCTGGACGAAGCGGCGGAGCACCCCGCTATCGGTCGGGCGGGTCAGAAAAGCGGTGGCCAGCCAGCCCGCCGTGGTGATCCCCACGCCGAGCACCAGCTCCTGCCAGGTTTCGAGCACGACAAGGGGTTCGGCCAATACATTCCGGTTGGCAAAGAACGCGAGCGCGACCACGAAAGAGATCACCATCGCCGCCAGCTCCGCCGCCGCGTTGATGCGCCACCAGAACCAGCGCAGGATGAAGATCAGCCCGGTTCCCGCTCCAATCTGCAGCAGAATGTTGAACGCTTCGAGGGCGTTGCGGAGCTGCAGGGCGAACGCGCCCGCGGCCACCATCATGAGCACCGTGCTCAGCCGCCCCACCAGCACCAGCTCGCGGTCGCCCGCCTGCGGACGCCAGAACCGCTTGTAGACATCGTTCACCACATAGGAGGAGCCCCAGTTCAGATGGGTGGAGATGGTCGACATGTAGGCGGCGACCAGCGAGGCGAGCACCAGGCCGAACCAGCCCGGGGGCAGAAACTTCAGCATCGCGGGATAGGCCAGGTCGTCGTTGAGAATCTCGCCCGGCACACCCGGGAAGGCGCTCTGAATGTCCTGGACGGTCGGATAGACGACGAGCGAGGCGAGGGCCACGATGATCCAGGGCCAGGGGCGGAGCGCATAGTGGGCACAGTTGAAGAACAGCACGGCCGCCGTGGCATGGCGCTCGTCCTTCGCCGCCAGCATGCGCTGGGCGAGGTAGCCCCCGCCACCCGGCTCCGAGCCCGGATACCACACGCTCCACCACTGCACCGCAAGCGGAATGATCAGCACCGACACCAGCAGGTTGATGCTCTCCGGCGTGTAGCCCCCATCCGCCGCCGGCACGAGCTGCGGGAACAGGTCCAGCTTGCCGCGCACCAGCTCGTGGCTGAATAGCGCCTTCAGGCTGCCGATGTCCGGATGCTGCACCGCAAAGTAGGCCACCGCCACCGCGCCCGCCATCGCGACGACGAACAGCATGAAGTCGGTGATGAGCACCCCGCGCAGGCCACCTAGCGTGGAGAAGCACACCGTGACCAGCATGGCCCAGAACACCGACTGCAGCGGGCTCAGCCCCAGCACCACCCCGCCGATCTTGATCGCGGCCAGCGAAACCGCCGCCATGATCATGATATTGAAGAACACACCGAGATAGATCGCGCGGAAGCCGCGAAGGAACGACGCCATGCGGCCGCTGTAGCGGATCTCGTAGAACTCGACATCGGTCAGCACCTCGGAGCGCCGCCAGAGGCGCGCATAGACGAACACGGTCAGCATCCCGGTCAGAACGAAGGCCCACCAGACCCAATTGCCCGAGACACCGTTCTTGCGCACGATATCGGTCACCAGATTCGGGGTGTCGGTCGAGAACGTCGTCGCCACCATCGAAACGCCGAGAAGCCACCAGGGCATGTTGCGGCCCGAGAGAAAGAATTCGGAGGCGTTGCTTCCCGCGCGGCGGGCCACCACGAGCCCCACGCCCAGCGCGGCAGCGAAGAACAGGACGATGAGACTCCAATCAAGCGTAGTCATGGCAAATTCACCTTCGGCGTAGGCCCATGACTGTCAAGGCCGGCCAGGAAAAGTGCAACTTTTATTTTTTTCTTTTACATTCCAACTAGACATGTATGGAATATTTTAAAATTAAGCCTCCACCCAACCGGGAACCCTTGACTGCGCGGGCCTTCCCATCCTCAATAGGACGCACAGCCTCCTCAACCGCACATGGCCAAACCGCTCCAACCAGGGGAATTCAACCGCCCGAATCCATCGGCCCCGGCGAGCACAGTTCCGCGAGCAATCCAGACAGACCGCGCAGGCCCCCTTAGCCTACTCAAGCGAATCACCACAAAGGATATGATGATGATCCCTCTAACCCTTGCCAGCCTGCTTGCCCTTTGCGCGCTGCATAAAATTCCGGCTCGGCAGGTGATAGGCGGTACGCTCCTGCTTTTGGGAACGTTCGCAACCGCCCGGGAACCCCGAGTGGTGATAATCGGCGACTCAACCGTCTCAACCTACAGCGCCGACCGGGAAATACGCGGGTGGGGCCAGATGATTCCCCGCTTCTTCGATAGCCGGGTCGCCTTCGACAACCGCGCCATTTCGGGGCGGAGCGCGAAAACCTTCATTACCGAAGGGGATTGGGCGGCCTCCCTAGACATGCTGGGGCCGAACGACTACGTCCTGATCCAGTTCGGCCACAACGATTCGCATCACCCGGCCAGACCGGAGTCGACCGACGCATTCGGGGACTATCGAACTTTTCTGCAGCAGTACATCGACGACAGCCGGGCCAGGGGCGCCATCCCAGTGCTGATCACCCCCATGCACCGGAAGAGCTTCGATGGCGGCGGCAAGCTGCTGCCGTACATCGTCGACAAAACCGGGCATACGAACAACCTGCTGCCCTACGCGACGGCGATGCGGGAGGTAGCCCGATCCAACAACGTGATCTGCGTCGATTTGTTCGAGCTGAGCGGCGGACTCCTTCAAAACATCGGCGCGAAGGCCACGGCGGAGTTTCTCGCCCCCAAGGATGCCACCCACTGGAACGAGCGGGGGGCCCTGGCCATGGCATCGCTGGTCGCGAGGGGACTCGCGGATCGCGACGAGGCCCTGAGGAAGCGCTACCGGGAAAGCGCGGCGCGCTCCCTTTCTCTGCCGGGTTCAACTTCCCGCAGCCGGACCGCACCCGTGGCATCCGCAACGCCGGGTTCGTCCGGCGATTTCCCACTGGTGGCATCTGGGGTGGCGGGCACGATCGTGTATTCCGCCGAGGACGCAACCGTGGTGGACATTGCGGCGAACCTGCTTGCCGACGACATCGAGCGCGTGAGCGGCATACGGCCATCCGTGGCCACCTCCGCCTCGGGCGTGTCCGGCCCGCTGGTACTGATCGGCACGCTGGGCAGCAGCCCCGAACTCGACGCGCTGGCCGCCAGCGGCCGGATCGATGTCTCGGAGATCAAGGGCGGCTGGGAGCGGTACCGCATCGAGGTGGTGGACGAACCGTGGCCCGGCGCTCCCCAAGCGCTGGTGGTTGCCGGCAGCGACCGGCGGGGCACGGCCTACGGGGCGCTTTCGCTTTCCGAAGCCATGGGCGTATCCCCCTGGATCTGGTGGGCCGACAGCAGCCCCGCCCCCATGAAGAACATCCATGTGGGTGAAGTGCCGTTCACCTCGAAGGCGCCCAGCGTTCGCTACCGGGGCATTTTCATCAACGACGAGGACTGGGGGCTACAGCCGTGGGCGGCAAAAACCTACGAGCCGGAAACGGGAGACATCGGCCCGAAGACCTACGCCAAGATCTTCGAGCTGCTGCTGCGCCTCAAGGCCAACTACTGCTGGCCCGCCATGCACCCCTCTACCAGGGCCTTCAACTTCTACCCCGATAACAAGCGGGTGGCCGACGACTACGCGATTGTCATGGGATCATCGCATTGCGAGCCGATGCTCCGAAACAACGTGGACGAATGGAACAAGGCCGAGTTCGGCGACTGGAACCCCGTTACCAATCTGGAGACCATTCTCGCCTACTGGGACCAGCGCGTCCGCGAGAACAGCGCCTTCGAAAATGTATTCACCGTAGGCATGCGCGGCATTCACGATAGCGGCATGCCGGGCGGCGGAACTTTTGCGGAGAAGCGCGAACGCCTCGAGAAGATCATCGACCTGCAGCGGGAGATCCTCGCCCGCCACGTGGATCCCCAGCCTGAAAGAGTGCCTCAACTGTTCTGCGCCTACAAAGAAGTACTGGAAATCTACCGCTCCGGCATGGCGCTTCCCGACGACATCACGTTCGTCTGGGCCAACGACAATTACGGGTATACCCGCCAGCTTCCGAGCCGGGAGGAGCGAGGGCGCTCAGGCGGCCACGGACTCTACTACCATCTGTCCTACTGGGGCCTTCCGCACGACTACCTGTGGCTGGAATCCAACGCGCCTGCGCTGATCTGGCACGAACTGACCAAAGCCTATGCCTTCGGGGTCCGGCAGTTGTGGGTCGCCAACGTTGGAGACATTAAACCCGCCGAGACGGGCCTGACGCTTTTCATGAGGTTGGCATGGGACATCGAAGCCTACGGGCCAGATGTGCAGCGGACCTTTCTGCGCGATTTCTACACCCAGCAGTTCGGCGAAACGCACGCGGACGAAATGGCGGCTCTCAAGGACGAGTACTTCCGCCTCTGCGCGATTAGAAAACCAGAGCACATGAGTTTCAACCTCTCCTACTACAATCCGAAAGTCAGGATCAACCCGATCCAGGACAGCGGCTGGTCGCCGGAGAAGGTGCAGGAGCTGCTGGATCGCTGGGGCGAGCTGGCCCGCCGCACCGAAGCGCTAGCCGGGATGCTGCCGCCGGAATCGCGCGATGCCTATTTCCAGTTGATGGAATATCCCAACTGCGCGGCCGCAGCCATGGTGGAGAAAATACTGCTGGCGGAGAGGGCTCGCCAGACCGGATCCGAGGACTATGCGAAGCGCTCCGCTGAGGCTTTGGCGCGCATCGAGCAACTGACCGAACGCTACAACAGCCAGAAGGATGGCAAGTGGCGCCACATGATGGATCATAGCCCACGCAATCTTCCCGTCTTCAGCCTCCCGCCCACGACCCGGGAGGCCTGGGAGGCCATCATGAAAACCTCGAGGGAGCCCATACCGATGCTGCTGCCGGTCGCGGAGACCGCCGACCATGTCGTAGAGGCCGCTGCATTCCAGCCAACGCAGGACAGGGAGGGTGCCGGCTGGCGGCTCATCGAAGGACTCGGGCCCCGCGGGGCGGCGCTGGCGGTACTCCCGCACCAGGACAAGCCGACCCTGCGCACGCCAGAGGACATCCTCGCCCAGGCGCCCATGGCGGAAGCCGTCCTGGACATCGAGTTTGCCGGTCAGTTTGAGCTGACCGTCGAAGCCTCGCCGACGCACCCCTTCTCCCCGCACCACAAATTGCTGGTGGCCTTGTCGATCGACGGAGGACAGCCGGAGATTGTCCGCTTCGACATGGGCGAGGATCACGAATACGACCCAACCTGGCACGTCAATGTCACGCGTGGGGCCATGATCGGCCAGACCACGCTCACCCTGCCTGCCGGCGCCAGCACCCTGAAACTGTGGGCAGCAGACCGGGGCGTGGTGGTACAGCGGATCACCCTTCAGAAAAAGGAACTCCAGTCGCCATGAGGATTCGATTGACATCGAGAAGCCTGCGATTCAATTTCCAAAATTATTCAGCCCGCGAAGCACGCCTAAGGAGTCGCGCCATGGATGCCGAAACAAGCCCCTCCCGGAATGACTGCGCCGACCTGCGCGTTGCCACCCCATGGGTCGCCCGGCACCGGGCCTCCTGGTGTCTTCTGGCTGCCGGGTTATTCCTACGCCTGCTGCCACCCGGCCATGCCCAGGCGGCGGAAGCCGAAAAGCGCGACCGGCCCAACATCCTGTTCGCACTCGCCGACGACTGGGGGTGGCCGTTCGCAGGTGCCTACGGGGACCAGGTCGTTGAGACGCCGACCTTCGACCGGCTCGCCCGGGAAGGCGTGCTGTTCGACCAGGCCTATGTCTCGGCACCTTCCTGCACGCCATCGCGCAACGCCTTGCTCACCGGCCAGCAGTTCTATCGGCTGGGCACCGGCGCCAACCTGCACGGAGAATTGCCTGTCGAGCACCCGAACTTCATGCACCTGCTGCGGGAACACGGCTACGCCATCGGCCACACGAGCAAGGCCTGGGGACCGGGAACCTGGGAGTCCGGAGGATATGATTCCCACCCCTGCGGGCCACCCCTCCTTCTGGACAACCTGCTGAATCAGGACCAGCCATTCTGCTTCTGGCTGGGCACCCCTGATCCTCATCGCCCCTTTGTGCCGGGCAGCGGGGAAGCCGCCGGAATCGATCTGGACAGGATCGACGTGCCGCCTTTCCTGCCCGACACCCGGATAGTCCGCAGCGATA
>CBFGVE010000100.1:0-7606 GCA_965651915.1 uncultured bacterium | reverse complement strand
CCGTCCCGGAGCAGAGGGCCACCGCGAGGTAGCGGACGAGGTAGGCGGCGTAGTCGTCTTCGCTCACACTGGGGCCGCCGATTTCCTGGCCGGGGTAGAGATAGGGCGATCCAATGGGCGAATAGACCCCGGTACCCGCAAGGGGCCAGTTGGTCTCGGAGATGACGACGCGCTCCTCACACGAGGGGGAGACCCGGGCCACCGCCCGGGCCAGGGCGCATTTTTCCACTGTGGAAAATGGTCCCTGCCGACTCTCCGGAGCCCCGCGCCGATCTACGTAGAGATGGTGGGAGAGCGCGTCGAAACGCATATCACCCGGCAAAGTGAAAAGCATCCCCATGAGGTAGTGGTACTCGAAGTCGATGGAAGCCGGGCCCATCAGGCGCAGGTTGGGGAAACGCTTCTTCAGCTCGAAAACCGGCGCGGCGAGCTGCTCGTATTCGCGCAGCGACCACAGGCCCCACTTGACCCGGTTCACCGCATGGCCCACCTCGATCCAGTCGGCCCATTGGGAGGCCTCCTCGCAAATGGTGGTGACGAAGCCCCGCCAGGCGAATGGATCGGTGACCGACTGCCGGTCCTGCACGAGAGCCACAGCCACCGGGTGCCCGGCCTCTACCAGCCGACGGGCGAAGGCGTGGGTAAAGGTCCATTCGGGCAGCCCCTCGTGGTGGTAGTAGCGGAGCAGAACCGGAACCGGACCCAGTTCCTGAAGAAGCGCAAACTCGCGGTCGGCGGTGTCGGGCCGGGGATGCAGGGCGACCCCCGTCCTGTCCCGCATCTCGACGGGCTGCCGGTAGAGGCCGCGGCGGATTTCCCGGTAGGCCCGCCAAACCGGCACGAGGCCCCGGAAAACGCCCCGGGCCGCGCGCAGGTGGCTGCCCAGCGGCATGTGGCGGTAGCGGTCGCGGCTGACCAGTGTGCTAATCGCCTGGCCGGACTTCTCGTCCCAGATCCACAGGTCCTTGGGAGAGGGATAGACGATGGAGGGGTCCTGCTCCCGGCGCCGCCGGGCCTCCCGGATGGGGTGCCTCCACGAGCGGCTCCGCGTATGCCAGTCGAAAACCGAGCGGAAAAACCGCTCCCAGCGCTTGAAGCTTTGCGGAGGGCGCCCCTGCCAGTACATCTCGAGAAACACCCGGCGAAACTCGGACGGCAGATGCAGACGGCTGAGGTCGTGGGCGCGCTGGCGAAAGCCCAGCTTCTGGTCAAGGCGAACCCGGTTGAGGTCGATGACGTAGACATCCTCGGCCCGGGAAGCCTCGCCTCCGCGGACGAGGATGTTCTGGTTGCCGAGGTCGCCGTGCTGCACGCCGGCGTCGTGCATGCGGCGGAGCGCCACGGCAACCGCGTCGAGAAGCGCGATAAGATCGGTACACGAGAAGCTGCGGCGGTAGATGTCGAGCAGGCGGTCGCGCAGCGACGCGGCTGGACGCAGCGATTCGCTAAGGTACCAGCTCTCGCGCAGCGAGGAGCCCTCCCACCGCTCCAGCCAGGCCACCGGGCGGGGCGTCTGCACGCCGCGCCGGCACAGCGCGCAGGCCCGGTCGAAGGAACGCCGGGCGGCGCTTCCGCGCCTCCGGTCGGCCCGGTCCTTCCAGATGGACTGCGTCGCAAAACGCTTCGCGATCAGCTTGACGCTGCCGCTGCCGCAGGGGAATTCCGCCTCGAAAACCTCCGCGCCACCCCAGGCATAAATGGAAATGCCGTGCGCTTCAAGGAAAGCGGGCAGCTCGGAGAGCTGGAGGACGAGGGCCGGCGAGTAGAACGCGGGATGCATCGCTCCGGCGTACGCCCCGGCGGAGAAGCCCACCGCGTCGTCAGAGGACGGCATCGCGAGCCCCTTCCTCGTTCCTCGGCCGTGGCCACAGCAGCACCGCCACCAGCAGGGCAAGCAGCAGAACGGTGCCCAGCAGGGCGTCGGTCACGTCGGTGCGCGCTCCGGTCCACAGGCTGTAGGCCGCGTCCTCGGCCCGGTTGGTCACCTCGGGGCTAAAGAGCTTCACCCAGACCCATCCGGCGTGCAGTCCCGCCGCCAGCCAGATCGTGCGGGTGCGCATGACGACCACGCAAAGCACCACGGCCATGAGGGTGAGGTTGAAAATCCGGAGCCCCACCTGGTTGATGGCGATCATCCGCTCCCAGTTCGAGGCCAGCGCCTGGAGGGTGGTGCGGGCAACGCCATCGCCATAGAACGCCTCGTCGAAGGGCTTGAGAAAATGCCCGAGCGCGAACACGAAGCTGGTGATCAGCGCCGCAGGCCACAGCGACCAGAGGCGGGCGGTAGCGCGGAACAAGAGGCCGCGGGCGATCGTCTCCTCGAACACGCCGATCAGCAGACAGGACACAAGCGCCGACAGCCCGGCGATGGCAATGCGGCCAACACCTACGTCGGCATCCAGCACCCGGGAGCCGTTGGATACCGACCATACCGCGACAACCGACAACATGGCCGCCCCAACCCCGAACCCGAGCAGAAGGTGGCGCCACCAGCAGGGGGGCACGGGCTGGCCGAAGCCGGGAGTCCAGCCTACGTCCCGCCAGCCCGCCCAGCAGGAGCGGCGGAGGATCCAGGGAATCGTGAGCAGTACGATCACCAGTTGGAATCGCCGCATGATCTTGTGCGGTCCCCGGCCAAGGGCGATGGCATCGGCAAAGTCGCCCAGCCGCACGACGAGCACGGTGGCCCACGTCGCCACGACGTAGCTGGCGACGAAGGCCAGGGCCAGCAGGACAGTGGCGCGCAGCTTGTCCGGCGAGGTCTCGAAATGGGCTGCGGGGTCCGCTGGTCGAAAAAATCGCATGGGTAAGGCGGGCTAGCCCTTCTGCTTGTCGCGCTTTGCGGCGCGCTTCTCCTTGATGGTCTTGGCGGGCTTCTTGCGCTCTTCCTTGCGGGAGTCTTTGGCTTTGGACATGGCGTACCTCGGGGTGGTGCCCGGCGGACTGGTGCCGGGCGCACACTGTATAGCAGCCCGTTCGCGGAGGATCAATCCGCAATCCCAAGGGTACAGCTTGCGTGGCCGGCTTGAGCCGGCACCCTCCCTGTGGTATGCTGGGGTATGAGAACCGCGCTTCTACTGCTCGCCTGCCTGCTCTGCGCCCCCGTCCACGCCGAGGAGAATCCCGCCATGCCCCCGCCCGACCCTTCTTCCGCCGAGTTTGCCACCGCCACCTTCGCCGCAGGCTGTTTCTGGTGCGTAGAGGCCGTATTCCAGCGGATCGACGGCGTCGTCTCCGTCCGTTCCGGCTACATCGGCGGGCGCACGAAAAACCCCACCTACCGGCAGGTGACCACCGGGGAAACCGGTCATGCCGAAGCGGTGGAGATCACCTACGATCCGTCGAAGGTGGACTTTGTGGACCTGCTCAAGGTTTTCTTCGAGTCGCACGACCCCACCCAGCTCAACCGCCAGGGAAACGACGTCGGCACCCAGTACCGCTCGGCCATCTTCGCCCACGGCCCCGAGCAAAAGCAGGCCGCCGAGCAGGCCATCGAAAGCCTGACCAAGGCCGGGGTCTATCCACGGCCGATCGTGACCAAGGTCGAGCCCGCCACCACATTCTACGTGGCCGAGGACTACCACCAGAACTATTTCAACCGCAATTCCGACGAAGCCTACTGCGTCTTCGTTATCGCCCCCAAACTCAAGAAGCTCGACCTGCTTAAGCGTTGAGCGGGCGCGGCCTGCCTAGAGCCCCTGTCCAGACATTGGAACACAGGCCGGGCCGCTTGTCCGGGCATTGGACAGGCGGGGGCTAGCCCTTGACCGCTCCGCTGGTTAGCCCGGCGACGAACTCGCGCTGGAGGGCGAGGAAGAGAATGGCGGGCGGAATGATGGCGAGCAGGGTGCCGGCGAGGAAGACGCCGTACTGCTGGGTGTAGACGCCTATGTACTGGTTGAGCACCACCGGCAGGGTGAGCTTGCTCTGGGTCTGGATGAAGATCTGCGGACCGAGGAAGTTGTTCCAGGAGCCGAGGAAGGTGATCAGGCAGTAGGCCCCGGTCATCGGGCGGACCAGCGGCATGGCGATGTTCAGGTAGATGTTGAACTCGCCCGCGCCATCGATGCGGGCGGACTCGAGCAGGCTGTCGGGGAGGCCGCTCATCGCCTGCCGGAACAGGAACATGCCGAATACGCCGCAGGCGCCCGGCACCAGCAGCGCGTAGTAGGTGTCCATCCACCCGAGCTGGTAGATGAGCTTGTAGACCGGCGCGAGGAAAAGCATGCCGGGGAACATCATCGAACCCGCCATGAAGACCATGATCTGCTTTCGGCCGGCGAACTGGTACTTGGCGAGCGCGTAGCCGCCCAGCGAGCAGAAGAACAGCGAGATCATCGTCGTGGTGCTCGCGAGAAAGAGAGAGTTCACGACATACTCCCAGAAATACACCACGCCCTCCACCGCCTGCTCGCCCGCGAACAGCGCGCGGAAGTTTTCCAGGTTGAGGGTGCGGGCCGACCACTCGGCGATCGGCGGCAGAAAGGTGTACTGCATGAGTACGTCCTTGTCCTTGAACACCGCCGCGAACAGCCAGAGGAAGGGGCTAAGGATTAGGAAGGCCGCCGTGCAGAGCAGCACGGTCCGGAGGAAGGCCGAGGCCTTTTCGGGGCCACGGGGAAGCGCGACGCGCAGCACGACGTAGGCGACCGCGACAAGCAGGAGAACGAGGTGGCTGGTGTTGAGGTTCGGCATCGGATCAATCCTCCATGGCCCGGGAAACACGGATTTGAACGGTGCTCACCGCGAAGATCAGCAGGGCCAGTAGCCAGCCTACCGCTGCGCCGGTTCCGAGGTCGCCCGAGTCGAACGCGGTGGTGTAGAGATAGCCCACGATGGTGAGCCCGGCGTTGTTCGGGCCGAAGCCCCCGAGCAGCGCGTAGGGCAGCTCGAAGAGCTGGAACGAGCCGATGGTGCTCATGATCACCACGAAGACCATGACCGGCTTGATCTGGGGAACGGTGACATTGAGAAAGCTCTGCCACGCCGACGCCCCGTCGATCGCGGCGGCTTCGACCAGCGAGCTGTCCACGTTCTGCAGCGCGGCGAGGAAGTAGATCATGTTGAAGCCCACATAGAGCCAGAGCGATACGATGATCAGCGCGGGCATGACCAGCTCGGGGTTGGAGAGCCAGCGCTCCTCGAGGCCCCACCCCACCAGGGCCTGGAGTCCGCGGTTGAACAGGCCGTAGCGGGGCATGAAGATGACCGAGAAAAGAATGCCCACGAAGATCTGCCCCACCAGGTGGGGGCTGAACAGAATGAGCCGGAAGGCGTTGCGGACCTTGCTCGCCCGGCTGTTGAGCAGCATCGCCAGGCCGAGGGAGAGCGGAAGCTGCACCAGTACCGAGGCGAGGGCGAAGATCGTGGTGTTGACCAGCGCCTTGTGGAAAACCGGATCCCGGAGCACGAAGGCGAAGTTCTCGAAGCCTACGTACACCGCGCTGAGCGGGCCATTGGTCTGGTGGAAGGCAAGCCAGATGGAGTTGAAGAAGGGATAGATGAAGAAAACCGCGGTCAGCAGGATATACGGCGCGAGCATCAGCCATGGCGTGGGGCGCGGATAGGCGCCCTGCGGGGAGCTGCGGTTGAGCCACTGCCATAGGGTGATGCGCTGGGGCTTGCTCACGGGGACTCTCCTTCTAGCTCTTCCTTGAGGAACACGTTGCGGCCGGCGACCCGGCGGACGTAGTCGGCCTGGCGGGCAAGCTCGGATTCCACGTAGGCCCGGATTCCTTCGGGCCCCTGGGTACGGAGCCGCTGAACCGCGTTCAGGTAGACTTCGCCAACCTTGGTCAGGGCAAGCTGCTGGTAGGGGCTGGAGTAGAGCGGCGGGGTCTCGGGGGCAAGCTCGGCGAAGAGCGTGCCGAGAGCCTGCCCGCCCCAGAAGGGCCGTGGTTCGCGGAAGGCGTCCATGTTCCAGGTATCCTCCAGCGGCGGGATGATGTTCATCAGCCGGAACCGGTCGGCCAGGTCCTCGGAGTTCAGATAGAGGTGCTTGGCCAGCTCCCAGGCAAGGTCCTGGCGGGGCGATGCCTTGGTGATCGCCAGCCCGGTTCCACCCCAGGTGGCGGTGCGGGGGCCGCCCTCCTGCCAGGCTGGCAGGGGCATCAGCCCGAGCTTGCCGGACAACTGAGGCATGTCCATCTCGAACTGGCTGGTGCGCCAGTCGGGACAGAATACGAAGAGCACGAGGCCATCCATGATCGCTTTGACCATGCTCTGGCCCCAGCCGATGTCGTAGGCGATGGGATTGGGCCCGTAGGATTGCTCGAGGTGCCAGAGGATCGCGTCGGCCACTTCGGGCGAATCGAACGCGATCTGGCCATGCTCGTCGATAAACTTACCACCGCGCTGGAGGATGAGAATCTGCAGGCTGTGCGCCCCGCCCGCCGCCAGATCCAGGGCGTAGCGGTCGGGATTGCCGTCGCCGTCGAGATCAGCGGTAATCCGGCGCCCCATGGCGATGAAATCGTCCCAGGTCTTGAGCCGCTCGACGTCGATGCCAAGCTGTTCAACCAGGTCGCGGCGGTAGGCCAGCGCGACCGGGTGCACGTCGTGGGGCAGCGCGAAGATGTGCCCGCGGGACGACCAGAGACTGTAGCGCGACTCCACCATGCGGTCGTAGAGCCCCTCGGCGTGCAGGCGTTCCGTGAGATCCACGAAGCCCACATCGTCGAGCGGTCCCCGGGTGAAGAAGCCCATCGACATCGTCTCGATCTCGACCATGTCGGGAACCCGGGCGCCGGTCTGCAGGGCCGACTGCAACCGGCTCTGGAGGGCGCGGAGATTGACGGTCTGGATCTGGACCTTGACGCCATGCTTCTTCTCGAACTCGGGAATGGCCTGGCGGTAGGCCTCCTCGTGATTGCGGGCGAAGATGGCAAAAACGAGATCGGGCGGATCTTCCTGGCGGGAGCACTGCCGCCAGGTCGCGAGCAGCCCGGAGAGGACCGCCAGAAAGAGCAGGGCCAAAGGGGCCTTCCCGTAGGGGAAATCGGATAGACTCATGGGACTGCTTACCTCGGGGGATCGCCGTTATTTGCTACAGTTCAAATCGCTGCACCTGAAAAATCGGGGCATACTACGGGCTAACGCAATGCTGCGTCCAGCGCTTACTGCTTGTCCCAGGAAAAAGTAACGGAAACCTGTTCCCTTCCACCCTAGAGGTCATCGACACCGGGATCGGAAGCCAGCACTGAAATCAGCTCCTGCCTTCCCCCAATCTCCACCTGGTGATCGCCATAGAAAGCACGGACCTCGACCGTGCCAGCCGGACCGACCACGCCGGAATAGTCGGTCCACCAGCGCTTGAACACCAAGTCGCGGTAGGTACGCCCCGCCAGGTTCTCGGTCCAGTCGAGATCCCACAGCGCGGCGGAGGGCCGCCAATGGGCGCCCTCCCAGAAGCCCCACATGGTGATCCCGGTCACGGCGGGATGGGCGAATGCGGTGGCGTAGAGCGTGGCCAGGGCGAGGGCCTTGGCCGGCTCGCTCGATGTATTGGCGTCGAACTCGGTCACCCGGATGGGCAGGCCGAACTGGGCGAGCGCGTCGAGCTTGGACCGAACCGCGTTTCCATCTACCCGCGATCCGAAGTGCCCCT
>CBFGVE010000099.1:0-7728 GCA_965651915.1 uncultured bacterium | reverse complement strand
AAGTCGCCGATGTAGGGGAAGATGTAGAAGGCGCCGCGGGGCTGGGCGCAGGGGATCTCCATTTCCTTGAACGACTCGTAGATGTAGTTGCGGTGCCTGCGGTAGGCGTCGCGCATGACCAGGATGTCCTCGTCGGGGCGCTTGAGCGCTTCGAGCGCGGCCTCCTGGCTGAGGATGGGCGCGCAGAGCATGGTGTACTGGTGGATCTTCATCATCGCCTCGGTGAGCGGGGCGGGGGCGCAGGCGTAGCCGAGGCGGAAGCCGGTCATGGCCCAGGCCTTGGAGAATCCGTGGAAGAAGATGGTGCGTTCCTTCATCCCCGGCAGCGAGGCGATGCTAAGATGCTGGCCTTCGTAGGTCAGCTCGGCGTAGATTTCGTCGGTGAGCACGATCAGGTCGTGCTCGATGGCGAAGGCGGCTATGTCCCGCACGTCCTCGGGCGCGAGCGAGGCGCCGGTGGGGTTGTTGGGGAAGTTCAGGATGAGCAGCTTGCTGCGCGGGGTGACTTTCTTCTCCAGCTCGGCCCGGGTGAGGCGGAAGCCGTCCTCGAAGCGGGTGGGCACCGCGACCGGCACGCCGTAGGCCATGCGGATGACCGGGGCGTAGGATACGTAGCAGGGCGTATGGTAGAGCACCTCGTCGCCGGGATCGATCAGGGCCCGCACCGCGAGGTCGAGGGCCTCGCTGACGCCGACGGTGATGAGCACCTCGGATTCGGGGTTGTAGTCCACCTGGTAGGTCCGCTCGACATAGCGGGTGATCGCCTTGCGCAGGCCGAGCAGGCCGAGGTTCGAGGTGTAGCCGGTCGCGCCTTTTTCGAGGGCGAAAACCGAGGCCTCGCAGATGTGCCAAGGGGTGTCGAAGCCCGGCTCGCCGACGCCGAGGCTGATGACGTCCTTCATCGTGCTGACGATGTCAAAGAAGTCGCGGATGCCGGAGCGCGGCAGGTCGCGGACGGTCTTCGCTATGCGGTCATGGAGAGACTTTGAGCCGCTCGTACTCATCGGGGGTCTCCATCAGCACGCCCTGGTGCTTGTAGGTTTTCAGCATGAAGTGGGTGGCGGTCCCGTTGACGCCCTCGATCGTGGCGAGCTTTTCGCTGACAAAGCCGGCGACCTGGCGCAGGTCGTGGCCGGCCACGAAGAGCAGCAGGTCGAAGCCGCCGGACATAAGGTACATCGACTCGACCTCGGGGAACCGGCTGATGCGCTTGGCGACGTAGTCGAAGCCGCCCTCGCGCTGGGGGGTGACTTTGACCTCGATCACCGCGGTCACGCGCCGGGTGTCGAGCTGGTCCTGGTCGACAATGGCCTGGTAGCCGCGGATGATGCCCTGCTTTTCGTAATCGGCCACGCGGGCGCGGACATCCTCGACGGGAATGCCGAGCATCCGGGATAGGTTTTCCGGCGTTTCCAGCGCGTTTTTCTTGAGTATTTCTAGCAGTTCATCCATGGAGCACCTCGGCTTGGGAAAAAGAAAGCCCCGGAGTATGGACCCCCGGGGCCTCCGCGTCCAGCGCAAACCGGAAGGTTCACCCGATCCGTTTGACCAGGCGGAGGCAGTTGCCCCGGGGGGTGCCCCGCTCGTAGCTGATGTCGTCGATGAATTTGCGGATGATGAGCATGCCGAGCCCGCGCTCCCGGCGCTCGTCCAGATACTGGGCGATGCCGCCCTGGCCGCAGGTTTCGGGATCGAAGCCCCGGCCGTGGTCGCAGAGTTCGACGACGATGTGGTCGGCGTGCTGGATGAGGGAGATGCTGAGGAACCGGCTGTCGGCCGAGGCGCCGCCGTAGCTGTGCTCGATCACGTTGGCGCAGGCTTCGTCCACCGCCATTTCAAGCTGCGAGGCGGCGAACTCCGAGAGGTTGGCCCGGGCGCAGAGATCGAGCACGCCCTGGCGGATGATGCGGAGGTAGCTGAACCGGGCGGGTACCTGCAAGGTGGCCAGGCCGAGCGGGGAGGTGTTTTCCTGGGGGGCGTTCATCGCCGCACGCCTTAGTGGGCGTTGAATTTATCCAGGGCCTTATCCATGTCGGGGAAGATCTCGAGGATTTTGTGGAAGCCGAGCAACTCGACAATGTTGAAGATCTTGGGAGAGAGGCGCACAAGCTTGAGATCGCCGCCCGATTCGCGTGCCCGGCGGGCGAAGCCGATGAGGGCACCTAGGGCGGCGCTGCTAATGTAGTCGAGGGCGGCGCAGTTGAGGATGACCCGGTTGCGTTGGTGGTCGCGCAGCTCGGTCAGCGCGGTTTCCAGGCGGGGGAAGGAGTAGGCGTCGAGCGATCCGTCGAGGTGGAGGATGTCGAGGCTATCCCTCTGTTCGCGCTTGATGGTGCATTCTCTCATTGGGGTGCCTCCGTCGTGTGCTTAGCGGTCCTCCAGCGGCTCCTTGTGCAGATCTTCCTTGAGGAAGGTGAGCACGTCCTTGAAGCGGGGAAGATTTTCGGGGGAAAGGGCAACGAGGTTCTCGTGGGCCTCGAGCATCATCTCCGCCGTGCCGCGGCGGTCGGTTTCGCAGGCGTCCACCGCCTCGAGGGCGCGGCCCTGCCCGAGGACGGCCTGGAACTCCTCGGGGGTCGAGCCGGCCATGTAGGGCTTCACGAGCTGGTCGAGCCCGAGGGTCGAGAGCAGGCTGCGGGTTCGGGGGGAGAGCCCGACGACGATGACTTCGCCGTTTGACTGCTTGCGGAGACGGAAGGCCATGCCCGCGATGATGCCCATGAAGGTGCTGTCCATGCCCACGCAGTCGTGGAGATCGAGGACGAAGCGCTCGACGCCCTGTTCCATCGCGGCGATGCCGAATTGCTTCACGGTGGCGCTGATCTTGAAGGAGCCGCGTTCCCGGATGCGGAGGAAGGCCACCTTGTCGTGGATGGCGACGAAGACTTCTTCAGAGGACTGTTTGGATTCTGCCATTGCTTCGGGATACTCCACACTAGACCGGGTTGGCGAACACGCTGGGGCTGGGGCCGGGAGCCATGCCGACCCATCTGGTCAAGCACGCTAGCACCCGGCGTCAAACCTGTCAATCGTCTGTGTTGGAGGCGGATGCGGCGGCGTCTTCGCGCCTCCGCCGCTTGTCGAGCGGGGCGACCACCACCACGCACTCGCCCTTGAGGTGGCGGCTTTCCCATTCCCTGAGGAGGTCCTCCGCAGGGCCCTCCAGCCGCTCCTCGAACTTCTTGGTCAGCTCGCGGAAGACCTGGACGGGCCGGTCGCCGAAAGCGGCGTGGAGTTCGGACAGCAGGCGGGCCATGCGGTGGGGCGACTCGTAGAGGAGGACAGGGAGGGGGGAGGTCCGCAGTTCCTCCAGCCTCCGGGCGCGCCCGCCCGATTTCGGTGGAAGGAAGCCCTCGAAGTGGAACCCTTCGTCGGCCCAGCCGCTCAGCGCTGCAGCGGTGGCGGCAGCGGTCGGCCCGGGAATGGCGGTCACCGGCAGCCCCGCCTCGCGGCAGGCGCGCAGCACGCGGGTGCCCGGGTCGGAAATGCCGGGCATGCCGGCGTTGCTCACCAGGGCGACCGATCCGCCTTCGGCGATGCGGCGAACCACGGCGACGGTGCGCGAGGCCTCGTTGAAGCGGTGGCAACTGATCAGGTGCTTGCGGATCTCGTAGTGGTTGAGCAGCTTAAGGGTGTGCCGGGTATCCTCGGCGAGGATGACGTCGCAGTCCCGCAGCACCTCCAGTGCGCGCAGGGTGATGTCGCCTAGGTTGCCGATCGGGGTGCCAACGAGATAGAGTCCTGGTTCCATGCGCGTAGGCTAGCTCGTCCGTTCCGGTTTGTCGCGCACTTCTTTAGCTACCCCCGGGGGCGGAATATGCGGTCGAGGAGCATGAGCACCTGGGCGAGGATCAGCAGGATGATGGGAATCCAGAGCATGACCAGGGCGTAGGGGATCTCGCTCCGTGTCCATACCTCCTCGGGAAAGAACATGCTGGTGGCGAGGCCGCCGGCGGCGCAGTAGGCCGATGCCGAGAAGCAGAGGCGCAGCGCCTCCTCGGTGCGGTGCCCGCCGAAGCCCGGCTGGGTGCGGAAGTATTCGTGGGTCCAGCGGCGCACCCCGTGCAGGACGATGACCAGGACAAGCAGGATCTGGTGCCAGCGCCGGCCGGGAAAGCCGATGCTTTCAAGCGCTAGCCACACGAGCATGAAGAGAATAAGGGCGAAAACATACTGCATGGAAAGCATCCACAGCGGGAACCAGTGGTTCAGGCGCTGGCGCAGGTAGCGCCCGGCCCGCGAGAGGTGCTTGTCCTGGCGGGCGAGATCGCGACCGCCGTGGAGCAGGAGCAGCGCCGCGAGGCTCAGGCCGAAGAGGCTGAAGCTGGCCGGTGGAGGCGGGCCGGGCTGGCCGACGAGAAAGAGGGCGGCGATCAGGAAGCTGGCTGTGCCGTAGATCGCGGTGACCCGGTAGGTTTTCTGAAACTTCCGGGCGAAGGGCTGGTATTCCTCGAACATCTGCGTGCGCATGCCCCGCGTATCGCACGGGAAGGCGGGCGCTGTCAACGCGCGGGCGTCTCGGAGCCTTCCTGTCCAAGCAGGGCCTCGTACTCCTCCCGCTTGCGGACGAGGAAGGCCTTGGCCAGCCGGCCCTGCTGGGCGTGGGAGCCGCTTTCCGGGGTGTCGATGAGCTGGGCCTCGTCGACGGCCTTGACGACGTGCGGGGGTAGCGAATCCTTGGTCACATGGAAGTTTATGGCGGCCCGCGCGGCGTGCTGGGCGGCCTCGCGGAGTTCGGCGATGTTGCGGGGCCAGGTGTAGCTCTGGAGGGCGAGGCGGGCCATGAGGTTGACCTCGAACAGCCGCGGGCGGGCCGGCTCGCCCCCGTTGATGAAGAGTTCGAAGAGCGGGACGATATCTTCCCGTCGATCCCGTAGCGCCGGGGCGGCGATGTGGGCTAGGCTGACCCGCTGCGCCAGGCTGGGCAGCACCAGGTTGACGAAGCGCAGGTCGTCGGGGGGGAGGGTGCTGCCGGCGATGAGCCGCACGTTGGCGGGAACATCGGCCTTGCTGCCGATACGGGAGTAGCGCCCGGTGGCCAGCATGTCAGCCAGCAACTGCTGGACGTCCACCGAGAGCTGCTCGATGTTTGCGATGTAGAGCGTACCGCTGGCGGCAAGGCCCAGCAGGCCCATCTCGTCCCCGGGCGCGTCGTGCCCCGTGCTTTTGAAGCCGAACAGGCGTGAATTCAGGCCGATCGGCGATTCTTTCGCGGCGTCGAGCATGGCGAAGCCGTGGGCGCTGCGCTGGCTCAGGCGGTGGATCGTTTCGGCGACCAGGCCCTTCGCGGTGAACTCCGGGCCGTGGATCAGCAGCGGGGTGTCGGCCTGGGCGAAAACGCGCACCAGATCGCACACCTTATGCATGGCGGGACTGGCGGCGACGAGGCTGCCGAAGCGCAGCAGGTGGGGCGAGACGGTCGGCAGCTCGGTCGAGGCCTTGAACTGCATGGAGTGGATCAGGGCCCCGTCCACCGTATCGCGGAGGATATCGACCTCGACCGGTTTATGGATGAAGTCGTAGGCCCCCAGCTTCAGGGCTTCGAGGACGGTGCCAACCTCCTCGTAGCCCGAAATGAGGATCACCGGCAGGTGGGGGTCGATCGCGTGCAGCTCGCGCAGCAGCTCCATGCCGTCCATCGGCTTCATGCGGTGGTCGGTGATGACCAGGTCCGGGGGGTAGCTCCGCGCGCTTTCCAGCGCGGCGGACGCCTCGGCAAAGGTGGATACCTTGTGGCCGCTGCGTCCGAGCAAGGCGCTCAGAAAAACGAGAATGAAATCTTCATCATCGACGACGAAAATGTGGGCCATAGCTCCTCAGGCGGGCGGGCGGATGGGGTGGGGAAATACCAGGGCGAGCAGCCACAGGCCCGCGAGCACCTCCAGCAGCTCCTCGAACACATGGAACTCGGCCCCGCGGAAGTCCATGCCCATGGAGAGGAAGAGCTGGTTGATGACCATGAGAAAAAAGACGAAGGCCAGGCCCCTGCGGGCCGTGGGTGCCAGCCGGTCCCAGGCGTGGACGAGCCCAAGGCAGAAGAGGATGGTGAACAGGAACTTGGCCAGGAAGCTGGTGAAGGTGGAGGTCGTCTGGGGGGCGTGCAGGCCCTCGGCGATGACCCAGTGCGCGTCAAGGGTGTCCCCAAGGCCGAAGGCGACGAAGATCCCCCCCAGCAAGACGATGGGCCAGTGGGCGAGCAGGGTGCGGGGGCGCAGGTCGGGAAGCCTGAACCAGAGCCAGCCCAGCCCGAAGGAGGTGAACAGGGCCGGTCCGACCAGGTCGTCCAGATACCAGATCGGATCCAGTCGGTACACCCGCACCGCCTGGACGCGGGATACACTGTCCTCGAACCACTGGGTGGCTGCGTTCAGGGCGAGCAGGGCTAGCGCCACGCTGTTGACAATCACCAGCATGGCGAGCGCTTCATGTTTGCGGGTGCTGGGCATAGGAAGGGCCTTTCAACCCGTCATGCTAGGACAAGGCCCTCCTTAATTCAATCCTCACCATCGCCCGGCCCGGTTTTCTATTGCAATGCGCGGCGATCCTGATAGCTTGGGCGTCTTGTTATAACCCCCTTTGCACTCTTTCGGGAGATCGACCCATGAGCCTGTTCCGGACCCTGGCCCTTAGCGGCCTCGCCCTTGCCTTCGCCGCCTCCTCCGTCCCGGCCGCCAACGACCTTTTCGACGAAGCCCCCTGGAGCGTCAGCCTCGAGCTTGGCCGCATGAAGGTCGAGGGCGACCAGCCGGTCGACGACAGCAATTTCATCGCCCTGCGCCTCGGCTACACCTGGAATCCCCGCTGGACCACCGAACTCGACCTGAACCTCTTTCCCGATGTCCCCGCCCGCCGGTTCACCCCCGAGTTCGGCACCGAGCGCTACGAGATCGAAGACGACACCTATGCCGTGCGCCTCGGCCTAAGCCAGCTCTACCACCTCCGCAGCGTCGAGGACCTGCGCTGGGACCCCTACCTCTCGGTGGGCGCGGGCCTCATGCACTGGGGCGAGAAGATGGCCGATGGCAACAGCACCCAGCTCTACGGCATTGCCGGGGTGGGCCTGTTCTACCACTTCGATGACGAATGGGCGGTGCGCACCGATGCCCGCTGGGCCTGGATCGGCGAAGATACCGAGGCCAACTTTCTCGTCAGCGCCGGCGTTAACTGGCGCTGGGGTGCCGGCGTCCCGGTCGTGTACAGCGTGGCCGGCGGCGACATCGACAGCGACGGCGACGGCCTCACCGACGACGAGGAGCGCCAGCTTGGCACCGACCCCTTCAATCCCGATACCGACGGCGACGGGCTGGACGACGGCGACGAGGTGAATATCCACAAGACCAATCCCCTTCAGGCCGATACCGACCTCGACGGGCTCAGCGATGGTGCCGAGGTGCTCGTCTATAGCACCGACCCGCTCAACCCCGATACCGATGGCGGCGGCGTGAAGGACGGTCACGAGGTGATCGAGGACACCACCAATCCGCTCAATCGCGAGGACGACCTCCAGCTCTTCACCCTCAATATCGAGTTCGACTACGACAAGGCCAACCTCCGTCCAGCCTACCACGAGGACCTCGATGTGGTGGTCAAGGTGCTCGAGCGCGACCCCGGGGCGACCGCCCGCATCGAGGGTCATGCCGACAAGCGTCCCAAGTCCAAGCGCGACTACAACATCCGGCTCTCCGAGCGCCGGGCCGGGTGACGAGTGGTCATGGCCGAAAACCTATC
>CBFGVE010000098.1:0-7785 GCA_965651915.1 uncultured bacterium | reverse complement strand
TGGAGGTCGGCCTGCTCCAGATGGTTGAGGTAGAGGTGGACATCGCCGAAGGTGTGGACGAAGTCGCCCGGTTCGAGCCCGGCCACCTGGGCGACCATGAGGGTGAGCAGAGCGTAGGAGGCGATGTTGAACGGCACGCCGAGAAAAACGTCGGCGCTGCGCTGGTAGAGCTGGCAGGAGAGCCTGCCATCGGCGACGTAGAACTGGAACAGGGCGTGGCAGGGGGCGAGCGCCATGCGGGGTATATCGGCCACGTTCCACGCGCTCACCACCAGGCGGCGCGAGTCGGGGTTGGCCCGTAGCTGGTCCATGATGCCGGCGATCTGGTCGATGCAGCGGCCGTCGGGCGCGGGCCAGGAGCGCCACTGGGCACCGTAGACCGGGCCCAGCTCGCCGCGTTCGTCGGCCCACTCGTCCCAGATGCTGACGCCGTGCTGCTTGAGGTAGGCGATGTTGGTATCGCCGCGAAGAAACCAGAGCAGCTCGTGGATGACCGACTTGGTGTGGACCTTCTTGGTGGTCACCAGCGGAAAGCCCTTGGCGAGGTCGAAGCGGATCTGGCGGCCGAAGAGGCTGAGCGTCCCGGTACCGGTTCGGTCCTCCTTGCGAGCGCCGTTCTCCCGCACGTCCCTGAGCAAATCAAGATAGGCATCCATAATCAGCGCATCCTTGGATCAACGCTCCGGATTGTCCAGCCCGAAGGTCGGGGTGTCCGCATAAAGCCCCGCCGACCGGCCCCGTTGACTCTTCCCGCCGCCGTCCAAGCCTGCGCCGCGCTCCTCCTTGCAGCCTGTTTTGACCCCCAAAAATCGGCGCTAAGGCCCGAAAAACACCCGAAAAAATGCACAACAAACGTGATGGCAGAGGATTAACGATGTTTAGCGTCGGCTAGCCAGGCCGTATCCCATGGCGTGAGGGCCTGGGGAGCCAGGGTTTGAGGCTCTAGTAGGCACCTTTACGCTTTCCCTGTCTACAGGCGGTGGCCGGTCGCGACGGTGACCGGCGAGCCCTCGGCGATGAATACCGAGGTCGGCGGTGCCGTGAGGGCTTCGGCGAAGGACCGGCCATATAACCCGGCGGCATCGATGTCGATGCGGTGAGACCGTGCGGTCCAGACCCGCCAGGGGGGATGGTCTACCCGGTACTCGACCGTGCTCCCGTCCCGCTGGGCGTTGTAGCCCCAGTAGTGCTCGGCGATGAATGCCGGCTCGGACCCCGGCTCCGGCAGGTTCGGCGCACCCTCGCCCTCGGCCTCCAGCAGATTCCAGCGCCCGCCGTTCCGCCATTCGTAGCGGGCCTTCACCCCGCCGGCCAGCGCGAGGCTGTGCCGGGTGGGCATCGCGACGTAGTTCTCGTTGTAGAGCCAGCGGGCGACCAGGGCGATGGCGGGGCGGGGGACGATTTCTTTCACGAAGACCACGCCGCGCCGCCATTCCGCCCCTTCCTGCCGCCGCACGTAGAAGCGGAGGTTGATCTCCTCGAAGTCGGCATGGAAGGGAATGCGCCACCCCTTCACTCGGGTGTTCAGGAAGCGGAAGGCCACCAGGCTGGCGAAGCAGGTGCCGTTCCAGAAATCCAGCTCGGTCCCTGCCGGGACGTGGGGCCGCAGGAGCGCGGGGTCCACCGCGTAGTTCGCCATTGCGAGGTGGCGCCACTCGGCGGTGAGAAAGACCGCGCTCATGGGGGACTCGCCGGCCAGCTCACGTGGCCTGGTAGCTCTCCAGCGGGGGGCAGGAGCAGACGAGGTTCTTGTCGCCGTGGGAGTTGTCGACCCGGCCCACGCTGGGCCAGAATTTATTCTGGCGGAGGCCCTTCACCGGGTAGGCGGCCTGCTCGCGGCTATAGGCGTGCGGCCAGTCGCTGGCAAGCACGGTCTCGGCGGTGTGCGGGGCGTGCTTGAGGGGGTTGTCCGCCCGGTTGGCCTTGCCGTCGAGAATGTCCTGGATCTCGGCGCGGATCGAGATCAGCGCCTCGCAGAAGCGGTCCAGCTCCTCCTTGGGCTCGCTCTCGGTCGGTTCGATCATCATCGTGCCGGGGACGGGCCAGCTCACCGTCGGCGCGTGGAAGCCATAGTCCATGAGCCGCTTGGCGACATCCTCCTCGGTCACGCCGGCCGACAGCTTGAATGGGCGCAGGTCGAAGATCATCTCGTGCGCGACGCGGCCGGCCCGGTTGCAGAAGAGCACGTCGTAGTGTTTTTGGAGGCGGGCCTTCAGGTAGTTGGCATTAAGGATCGCCATCTGGGTCGCGCTGGTGCAGCCCTCGCCGCCGAGCAGGCGGATGTAGGCGTAGGAAATCAGGAGGATGCTTGCGCTGCCCCAGGGCGCGGCGCTAACCGCCGGTATCGCGCGGTTCCCGCCGGTGTGGGCCAGCGGATGGCCGGGCAGGTAGGGCGCGAGGTGCGCCGCGACCGCGATCGGGCCCATGCCCGGCCCGCCGCCGCCGTGGGGGATGCTGAAAGTCTTGTGCAGGTTCATGTGGCAGACGTCCGCGCCGATCCGTCCCGGACTGGTCAGCCCCACCTGCGCGTTCAGGTTTGCGCCGTCCATGTAGACCTGGCCCCCAAAGCGGTGGATGGTGCGGCAGATTGCGCCGACCGACTCCTCGAACACGCCGTGGGTGGAGGGGTAGGTGATCATCAGCGCGGCGAGCCGGTCCTGGTGGGCCTCGGCCTTGGCCTCGAGATCGGCGACGTCGATGTTGCCGAGGCTGTCGCAGGCGACCACCACCACCTCGAAGCCCGCCAGCACTGCGCTCGCCGGATTGGTTCCGTGGGCCGAGGAAGGAATGAGCACGATGTCGCGCCGGCTCTCGCCGCGCTCGCGGTGATAGGCGCGGATCACCAGCAGGCCGGCGTATTCGCCCTGGGCGCCGCTGTTGGGCTGGAGGGAGACGGCAGCGAGGCCGGTGATCTCCTGCAGGTAGGTCTCTAGCTCGCGGATAATCTGGCGGTAGCCTTCGGTCTGGCTGGCGGGGGCGAAGGGATGGAGGCGGCCAAACTCGGGCCAGGTGACCGGGGTCATCTCGGTCGCGGCGTTGAGTTTCATGGTGCAGGAGCCGAGCGGGATCATCGCCACGTCGAGGCCGAGATCCTTGCGTTCGAGCTGCTTGATGTAGCGCATCATCTGGGTCTCGGCATGGTGCCGGTTGAATACCTCGTGGGCGAGCATCGGCGAGCGGCGGACGAGGCCATCTTCATAGACCGGATGGCTGAACTCGGCCGCGAGTCCGTCGAAGTCGATCGCCGGCACCTCGCGGCCCAGCGCGCGGGCGAACACCTCGACGATGCGGACGACGTCCTCGCGGCGGGTGGTCTCGTCGAGCGAGATGCCCACGGAGAGCGGGGTGATGTAGCGGAAATTGATGCCGGCCTCCTCGGCCTCGCGGCGCAACGCATCGGCATGGCTGGGCTCGCGGCCCAGCTCGACCCGCAGGGTGTCGAAGTAGTGCGCGTTGTGCTGCTCCAGGCCCAGCGCCTGCAGCGCTTTGTCCAGTACCCGGGCGCGCTTATGCACCCGGCGGGCAATCCGCCGGAGGCCTTCCGGCCCGTGGTACACCGCGTACATCCCCGCAATGGTGGCGAGCAGGGCCTGGGCGGTGCAGATGTTGGATTTGGCCTTTTCCCGGCGGATGTGCTGCTCGCGGGTTTGCAGGGACATCCGGTAGGCGCGGCGGCCCTGGGCATCGACCGAGACCCCGATGATGCGCCCGGGCGCCTCGCGCACGAAGCTTTCGCGGGTAGCGAAAAACGCGGCGTGCGGTCCGCCGAAGCCCATGGGCACGCCGAAGCGCTGGGCGCTGCCCAGCACGATATCGGCCCCGAACTCCCCCGGCGGGGTGAGCAGGACCAGGGCCAGCAGGTCGGTCGCCACCGCGACCATCGCGCCGGCCTCGTGGGCCATGCCGATGAAGCCCTGCGGATTGTGCACGTCGCCGTCGCAGTCGGGATACTGAATCAACGCTCCGAAAGTGCCCGCCGCGAAACGCTCCTTGCGCCAGTCGCCCACCGCCAGCTCGATGCCCAGCGGCTCGGCACGGCCCTGCAGAACCTCCAGGGTCTGGGGCAGCACCTTGTCGGAAACGAAGAAGCGGTTCAGCGGGGTTCGGGCTCGGCGGTTCTGGATGCGGTGCATCATCGTCATCGCCTCGGCGGCGGCGGTGCCCTCGTCGAGCAGCGAGGCGTTGGCGACCTCCATGCCGGTGAGATCGACCACCATCGTCTGGAAGTTCAGCAGGGCCTCGAGCCGACCCTGGGCGATCTCCGACTGGTAGGGAGTGTAGGGCGTGTACCAGCTCGGGTTCTCGAAGATGCAGCGGCGGATGACGCTGGGGGTATGGCAGTCGTAGTAGCCCAGGCCGATGCAGGAGGTTGCCACGCGGTTCTTAGCGGCGAGGGTGCGCAGGTGGGCCAGCACCTCGTCCTCGGTCATGGGCGGTGGGAGGTCCAGTGGCGTGTCGAGCCGGATCGAGGCGGGCACCGTCTCCTCGACCAGCGCCTCCAGCGAGGCGGCGCCCACCGCGTCGAGCATTGCGGGCAGCTCGTGGGCTCGGGGGCCAATGTGGCGGTGGACGAAAGCGTCGAGAAGACTGGTGGACATGTGGGGCTCCAGGTTGCGGGAGAGAGGCCGGGGGCTCGCCCCGCGACCGCCAAAGCCACCTAGGTATAGCGAAGCACCGCCCCGATGAAAAGAAAAGATCGGGCCCCGCCGAAAAACACCGCACATCGCCCAAGACCAATATGCACAAATGAACGGTCCGACCCCTTTTTAGAGGGGGGGCGGGATAAGGGGGGCGTTGGTGGGTGCCTCGCCCACGCGGAATACGCGCAGGGGGCCTATGAGGGCGTCCGCCGGCGTTCCGCCGGGAAAGTGCGCGTAGGCGTTGGTGCGCTGCCCGTCGTGGTGGCGGTAGCCCACCTGCACGTTCCACTGGTCGTCGAGCCGGTAGCTCAGCACGTAGCCGCCGCCCTGCGACTGGATGCGGATGGGCGAGCCCTCCTGCGGAGGCAGCAGTTCCTGCACGTCGGACCGCTGCAGGGTCTCCCCGTCCGAACGTTGCGCCACTTCCTCCGCCGTCTGGGACCACGGCGCGGCGCTTTGCGTTTTGCATGGCGTCGCGCAGGAACTTGTGAGAACAATGAGCGCCCCACCCAGTAGAGGCATCAAAGAGAAAATTGGTTTCATGGCGCGATGCATTAATACACTCCTGGCTGGGGGTCAACGCAGTTCCTGTTTCCGTTCAACAATGTTCCTCCGCTTGCTCACGCTCCGTCTCAGCACGCTTTTTCGCCGCTTCGCGCACTTCTCCCGCGCAGCGCGCGTCGTCCTTTCCGTCGCTGGCGCGGGGTTGATACTGATCGCTCTTACGCTGTTCACCCCGCTGCCCGGAAAGCTCCACCACTGGCTGTCCCGGCCTCCCTCGACGCTGGAAGGAGAACCCCAGGTGATCGTCGTGCTCGGCGGGGGCGGCATCCCCAGCGAGTCGGGGCTCATGCGCACCTACTACGGCGCCCAGATGGCGCAGCGGCACCCCCACGCCGAGATCGTGATCTCCCTGCCCGAACCGCCCTACGCGGATCACAGCGCCCTGGACCGGATGCGCGGCGAGCTGGTGCTGCGCGGGGTCGATGGCGACCGCATCCTCATGGCGCCCTACGGCGCCAACACGCGGGCGCAGGCCGTTGAGCTGATGCGCATGTACGGTCGCAGCGCGGTGAACCTGCCCATCCTGTTGGTTTCTTCACCCGAACACATGCGGCGCGCCAGCGCCGCGTTCCGCCAGGTCGGGTTCCGCCAGGTGGGCTCGGTCGCCGCGTTCGACACCTACGACGGGGGCGACTACGCGGTGACTCCCCAGGGCACCGACAGCGAGCTGAACGTGCCGGCGCTGGAGAACAGCGCCCGCATCCGCTACGGAGTTTGGAGCAACCTCAACCTGCTCGCCCGATGCTCCCGGGAGCTCGCCGCGCTCGCCTACTACCGCCTCAAAGGCTGGATCTAGCCGGTCATTCTCGACCACGCTCCGCCGGTGCCGCGGCGTGCGCTGCGAATCCCGGCGGGAAGGCTGGCCCTGCCGGTCCGCTTAACAATCGCCAGTTTGTTGCATATATTTTCAGCATCGCAATGGGGAGGGTTGGCAGCACGACGCAGTTTGCGGGGAGGCAGCATGATCTTGATACGACCCAAAGGTACGGGAAGTCTGCCGTATAGCACGGGCGTGGCGACCCTGTTCGCCGGCCTGCTGGCCGCGACTCCCGCGCCCTGCGGCGCGGTGGGGGAGGATCGGCTGGACACGCAGACCATCCTCCGCGTCCACGTTCCCGACAACGTGTACACGCCGATCGCCCACTGGAGGGGCCATACCTTCTACGTCGTGCCCGATGTGGACCACCGCCCGCTGGTCACCCACATCGGACCCGGCGGCTCGGTGTCCCGCATGCACCTCGATGACGTCGCGCAAGGCGAGGTCTACCGGGCCCTGCCCGACGCGCACAATCGGTTCAGCCTGGGCATCGACCGCGATGGGTATATCCATGTGACTGGCGACATGCATAATTTCGGCGCGGGACATTCTCGGGGCGGAGGCACCCTGTTCGCCTATCCGGAGCGCTACGACGATAAGAAAGGCGTGGCGATGCTCTATTGGCGGTCGGCGAAGCCGTGGGATCTTTCCGGCGGATTCGAGCTGATGGGATTCCGGAAATCCCCCCACACCATGCCCGGCACCCACTGGAGCTATGGCCGGTTCATCAACGACCGCAGCGGCACGCTCTACTACTCCTCGCGCGTGCGCGCCCATCTCGCGGCCAACTGGAGCCTGCCCAATGCCCGGCGCGGAGCGATGGGGGTCGGCCTCTACCGCTACGACGAAACCACCCGCCGGTGGACCGCCTTGGGCGGAAAGCCGAACCCGCCCGATCCGTCGAATGTTCAAACCTCGTTCGACGTTCTCTACTGGGCCTGGTCTGGCCGGCCGGATACGGGCTACTCCTACCAGGCCTACCAGGCCCACTTTTCCTTCGACTTCCGCGGCCGCCTTCATTTCGCCGCCTGCGGCCACACCGGAGAGACCGGGCTTGTCCGGCTGGTCTACGCCTATTCCGACGACGAAGGCCAGTCCTGGCGGCGGCTCGGCGGAAGCACCATTCCCGGATTGCCCCTGTGCGGCGACGAGGGATCGGCCAACCAGCCCGACATCGTCCAAAACCTCCAGTCCACCGCCATCGCCTCGGTCGGCGCGGATCGGCTGGGCCGGCCGGCGGTCAAGTTCGGCACCGCGTTCCAGGATGGCTGGTTTGTGTGGACCGGCTCCGGATGGGTGCGCAAGACCGATGGGAAGTACCCGCGCTCCGAAGTGCTGAATGGATACCGGGCCTTCTCGGCCCCGAACGGCGACATGCTGTTCACCGCCTCGTGGGGAGTGTACCGCTACCGCGACTTCGACAACTATCATGGACAAAACGACTATGTCGCGAACGGCTTCCTGGCCCAGAGCGAGCTAGGCGTCCTGTCCGGCGGCAACCTCTACGGGCTGCGCGTGAACAACAGCGCGCTCGAAGATCCCACCCTCACCCAGTTGCGCGCGGTGAAGCTGCGCACGGGGGAGGCCATGCTCGCCGAGGCCTACGCGGACTGGCTCGCCGGACAGAACCCTCCCGAGCCAAATGCCGAGCGGCGCTGGGAACAGTTCATTTTTCATCCCGACGGCAGCGGCCAGCCTGGGCGGTGGCGGCCAGCCGACAGCGCCCCCGGCTGGCAGCTCCGGATGCGCAGCGACCTGCCGGCC
>CBFGVE010000097.1:0-7792 GCA_965651915.1 uncultured bacterium | reverse complement strand
ACGGTCGCAGAAACCGGCAACTTCACGCGCGCAGCCGACATCCTGCTGCGCACCGACGGGGAGTAGATGGCAGCGAGCGGGAATACAGCAGGAGCGCCCCGGTATTGCGTGGTAGCGTTGATCAACAACGTCGGCTTGGAAGAATACCGTATGAGTGCGCAGTACGCCGCCGACGGCATCCACGTCACTCGGCTGAGCGGGCTTTCGCAGATGCCCGGCGGTGGCGGATTCTTTCGCAACGACCTGCACGAAGGGGCCTGCTGCGGGGAAGCGCCCGCCTGGGGGGGTGGAAATCAGCATTCCCGCCCGGGGCAGCAAGGTTTTTCCTTTCCTCTGCCATATCGGGCTGGCCTGGGATCCTCCGCTGCCCGGACGCTTCGACAGCATCCATTAGTCGCGGGTTGACGCCGGCCCGACATCTTGGCATATAGGCGGGACCGCCCTGTTGCCCTCCTGCCGCCCAAGGTGCCAAGATGCCTCCCCTGGTTGTTTTCCATCACGTCCACCGCTTCCACGCCGCGATGCTCGATCCGGTCGAGGCGCTGCTGGCTGGACGGGTCGAGTGCCGCCGCATCTGCTGCATCGAGGAACTATCGGCGATGCGTCCCGACATCGTCGTCACCGCCCACGCGGGCGACCCGGCCTACCGCCGCCACGCGCCCCAGGCCATGGTGGTGTTCACCCGCCATGGGTTCGCCACCAAGGGGGTCTTCGCCCGCGTAGCAGCCGCCAGCGACTACACCTGCATGCCTAGCCCGTGGTCCACCGAGGAGGCCCTCGCGCGGGGCACACGCCCCCGGCTGGGTTTCTGGACCACCGGATTTCCCGCCATGGACCGCGTTTTCAATGTGCTGCGCGACCCGGCTTCCCGTATGCCGCCCCCGCTCCTGCGCGACGCGCCGCCGCACGAGCGCATGCTTCTCTACGCGCCGACCTACAACGAGGAGTTCAGCGCCGAGCCGGTATTCGGCCCGGATTGGATCCCTGCCGTGCGAAAGGCCCATCCCTCGCTGTGCATCGTCGTGAAGCCCCACCCGGTCACGGCCGAGCGCCAGCCCGGCTGGATGGCCCGGTGGCGGGCGGCCGCCGCCGCAGACCCTCTCGTTCGCCTCGCCGAGGATCCCCACGAGGACATCTATCCCTATTATCCCTTCGCCGACGCCATGCTGAGCGATGCCTCCAGCGCCATGTTCTATTTTCTCGCGGTGGACAAGCCACTCCTGCTCGCCACCAACCCCAGCCGCAGCCGTTCCACGAAGTATTTCGACCCCGAAGCGCCGGAGTGGACCTGGCGCGACGTCGGCCACGAGGTCGATGGCCCTGCTGGACTCGTGGAGGCGGTGGGCCACGCGTTGGCCCACCCCGGGGATCGCGGCGACCGCCGCCGCGTCTACCGCGAGCGGGTGTTCGGCGAATTGACCGATGGCCGAGCCGCCGAGCGTGTAGCCGAGCGTATCCTCGCCCTGGCCGCCTCCGAGCCCGACCGCGAGGAATGGGTTCGCCAGGCGTGGTGGGCGCACAGGAGCCTTGCCGAGCGCGATGCGAGCATCGCCGAGCTGGAGTCCGGCCTGTCCCGCCCTCTCCTCAGGACCATCCTGGACCGCTTTATCTTGATTATTCGGAATCGGTGTGGCAAGAAGTGCCGCCCATGACCCCCGAAGTCTCGCCCCAGTTTCCCGATGCCGACGCCCTGATCCCCGCCGCAGGCTCTGGCCAGCGTCTCGGTCGCGGTCCCAAGGGCCTGCTCCAGCTCGGTGGACGCCCGCTCGCCCTGTGGGCGGCCGAGGCTGTGCGGCCTCTGGTGCGCCGCGTATTCATTGCCCTGCCGCCGGGCCTCGCGGAGGACCCCGCCTTTCGCGGCTACGAGGTGATCGAAGGAGCGGCTTCGCGGCAGGAGACGGTCGAACGCCTCGTCGCCCTCAGCGACGCCCGCTATGTCATGACCCACGATTCCACCCGCCCATTCGCCTCGCGCCGCCTGCTGGCTGCGGTCCTGGAGGCCGTGCGCGAAACCGGGCTTGCCACCGCCGGTGTGCTTCCGGCTATGCCGGTGATCCGCGTGGCCGGGGACCGGGCCTCGGCTGCGTTCCCGCGCAGCGAAATTCGCCTCGTCCAGAGCCCCCAGGCCTTCGACCGCCAGCGGTTGCTCGAAGCACTCGCCCGAGCCCGAAGCGAGGGACGCGAGGCCCAGTCGTGCATGGAGCTGTTCGACTTCGATCTCAATCCCATCCGCGTCGTGCCCGGCGAGGAAACCAACATTAAGATCACCACCGAGACCGACTGGGTCCTGGCCCGCGAGGCGATCCTGCCCCGCATCAGGGAACCCGGTGCCTCTCCGCAGCTATCCCAGGAAGGAAGCCAGGCATGAGTTCAGGAGGCCACCGTTCGTTCAATGACAAGCTCCTCCGCTGGGATCAACGCCCTAGCGACGTTGAATACGCCCAGGTGCGCTACAGCTTCGCCACCATCGTGGACCCAGAGGTTGCCGCGATGTCCATGGCCCTGGAGCAGTCGGTTTGCATGACCGAGTTTCCCGGAGCCGATCTCGCCCCCTGGGCTGCGCGGGTGGTCGAGGTGCGCGATCTGGGCCCGGCCCGGCACGACGATTTCGAGCCCTACTGCATGCGCTATGGGCCGCTTGACATCGACGGCAACCGGCACGCGCTGCGCGCCGCCGAGGCGACCATCGCCTTTCCCCTGGCTCTTTTCGGCAGCGACTACCTCCGCATGTTCTCCGTGGTTCTCGGCGAAATTCCCCGCATGGGCTACCTCGGAGCGGTGAGGGTGCTTGGTATCGAGCTGCCCGCCGGGAAGGTTCCGGAGAGCTGGGGGCCCCGCATCGGCCTGGACGGCCTCCGCAAGAAGCTCGGGTCGCCAAACCGGCCTATTCTGGTTCGCTCCGCCCGCCCCGCCTGCGGCACCGCGACCGATGCGATGGAGGAAGTTGGCCGAGCCACCCTGCGTGGAGGCTTCGACATGCTCAAGGACGACGAGCTTACCTTCGACACGCCGCTATCGCCCGCCATCGAACGCTACCAGCGCATGGCCCGCGTTGCCCGCGAGGCCGAACAGGCCACCGGCGAGCGCAAACTCTACATGGCCAATGTCATCGCCTCCCAGCCCCGCAGTCTCGAACTGGCGGAGCGCGCCGCCGAGGCCGGCGCCGACGCCCTGCTCGTGGCCCCGGTGGCGCAGGGAATGGACTTCCCCGCGCTCGTTGCCCGCCGCACCGGGCTCGCCGTGCTCTCTCATAATAACGGCGACGACTACCTGCACCGCCACCCGCGCATCGGCTTCGCCCCCGAGGCCTGGATCCAGTTCCAGCGCCTGGGCGGGGCCGACATGATCTTTCTGCCTGGCGGAGCCTGCACCCCCGGCTTCGACCGTGCCTGCTCCCGCGCCTGCGTCGCCGCAGCCGGGTCGGGAGGGATCCCGCCCTCGCTCCCCCTCATAGCTGGTGGCAAGCGGCCCGAGCGGCTTGCCGGCTACGCCGAGGAGCTGGGGACCACCAATTTCGCGGTCATTGCCGCGACCGCGATGGACGAGCATCCTGGCGGGCTGGAGGCCGGTGCCCGGGAATTTCGCGCTGCCGCCGAGCGGCTTTCTCCCGCCGGGGCCGCCTGCACCTAGTGAATCTGGTGGACTAGGCTCCTTGGCTAGCCATAGTAGTCCTGCGGAATCCGCCTTGACTTGGCTTCGTAGGCTCTGCACCCTGCTGCCCCAAACCAAATCCCCACCCGGGACCAGGAGCGCAACATGATCGACAACATCATTATCTTCGGCTATCTGCTGGGCATTCTCGCGCTGGGGCTGTGGTCCGGGCGCCGCATCTCCAACATGGAGCAGTTTTCGGTCGCTGGAAGGAACTTCACCTCGCTGGTGATCTTTGCCACGCTTTCCGCCTCCTTCATCGGTGGGGGATTCTCCATCGGCAATGCGGAGAAGGTGTTCCTCTTCGGCATCGTCAACATCTTCGCCCTCTGGGGATTCAGCTTTAAGGAGATTCTGATCGCGACCTTCATCGCGCCCCGCATGGACCGCTTCGAGGGGGTGATGTCGGTGGGCGATATCATGAAGCGTGACTACGGCACCGCCGGAAAGGTCATCACCGGCGTATTTTCCATGCTGCTCTGCGCGGGCATCGTAGGCGCCCAGGTCGGCGGCATGGGTTACATCTTCAACGTGTTTCTCGGTATCGACCAGATCTGGGGAATCCTGATCGGCTGCGGCATCGTCATCGCCTACACCTCGATAGGCGGTATGCGGGCGATTGTGTTTACCGACATCGTGCAGTTCGTAGTGCTGGGCCTGGCCATCCCCATCACGCTCTACCTCGGCGTGCAGCACGTCGGCGGCTGGGACGCCCTGCGCGCGGCGACGCCGGCAGCTCACTTCGACGTCCCCGGAGCGGGGCTCACCACCGTCGCCTTCATCTCGCTCTTTCTCACCTTCGTCCTCGGCGAAACCCTCGTCCCTCCCTACATCCAGCGTCTCTACATCGGGAAGAATGCCAGCCACACCGCACGTGGTACCCTGCTCAGCGGACTCTTCTCCCTTCCGTTTTTCGCCGTCACCGGCTGCGTTGGCCTGGTCGCCCTGGCGATGAATCCCGAGCTGGACGCCAATCTCGCGCTGCCCTATGTCATCAAGGAAATCCTGCCCGTCGGACTCAAGGGATTCGTCGTGGCCGGGGTTATCTCCATTGTGATGTCGTCCGCCGATTCCTTCCTGCATGGCGCGTCGCTGGCGTTCACCCACGACATCGTGAAGCCCTTCGCCGGGGAACGCATCAGCCCGAAGCAGGAACTCGGGCTCGCCAAGGCGGTCACCTTCTTCGTGGGCGTCCTGGCCGTTGTCTTCGCCGTCAGCATCCGCAGCGTGCTGGACATTCTGATCTTCGCCTACAATTTCTGGGCGCCGATCATCCTCGTGCCCCTGGTGGGTTCCCTGCTCGGCGTACGCGCGAACGTGTGGAGCTTCCTCGGCGGCGGCGCGGCGGGAATCGCCGGCCTGCTGGTCTGGAACCGGACCCTGGCCGCAGCGAGCGGCGTAGACGGCCTCATCATCGGCGTCTTCTGCAACATGGTCGCCTTCGCCTTCATCTCGACCTTCTCTCCGCGCAAGGACGCATCGGCGTGCTAGCCGGAGAGGGGACTGCGCGGAACTTTGGGTTGGCAGGGCTGCGGACCTGTGGCACGATGCGCCGCAGTGTTTTGCCGCGTTACCACCCCAAACCCCGAGGATGCCCATGTCGCTCAAACTCGCCTTCTACGGCGCCGCTGGAAACGTAACCGGATCCTGCTACCTGCTTGACGACGGCAAGCGGCGCGTACTGGTGGACTGCGGCATGGTGCAGGAGCGCGACTACCGCGAGCGCAACTGGAAGCCCTTTCCATTCGACGCCGCCACGGTCGATGCCGTTCTGCTCACCCACGCCCACCTCGACCACTGCGGACTCCTTCCCAAGCTGGTAAACGAGGGCTTCAAGGGCCGCATCTACTGCACCGAAGCCACCCGCGACATCGCCGCGATCGTCATGGCCGACGCCGGGAAAATTCAGGAGGAAGATGCCGCCTTCAAGCGCAAGCGCCACGAGCGCGAGGGCCGGAAGGGACCACATCCCGTAGTGCCGCTCTACACCAAGGAAGACGCCGGGCGGGCCGCCGGCTTTCTCCATCCGGTCGAGCTGCGCGATCCGGTCGAGGTCGCTCCCGGAGTCGCCGCCCGCTTCCAGCTCTCGGGCCATATTCTCGGCGCCACCTCCATCCGCATCGAGATGGGGGGCAAATCGGTGCTGTTCAGCGGGGACATTGGCCGGTGGAACGCCCCCATCATCCAGGACCCCGAACTCGCCGACGAGGCCGACTACGTGGTCATCGAGTCTACCTATGGCGACCGCAAGCACGAGCCTGCCGAAGACATTCCCGAGCGCCTGGAGAAGATCATCAAGGAGACCCTCGATGCCGGCGGCAACCTCGTCATTCCCAGCTTCGCCGTGGAGCGCTCGCAGGACCTGCTCTACTACCTGAGCGGCCTACGCAAGGAAAAGCGCATCCCCCCGATCGTGGTCTTTGTCGACAGTCCCATGGCGGTGAAAGTCACCGACGTGTTCCGCCGTCATCCCGACCTGTTCGACGACGAAAGCCGGGCGCTGCTCGATGCGGGCCGCCATCCCTGCGACTTCCCTGGCCTCAGCCTGGTGCAGAGCGTGCAGCAATCCAAATCGATCAACCGCATCCGGGCCACCGCCATCATCATCGCCGGCTCGGGCATGTGTACCGGGGGCCGCATCAAGCACCACCTCAAGTCCAACGCGAGCCGCCCGGAGAGCACGATACTCTTCATCGGCTACCAGGCGGTGGGCACCCTGGGCCGCGTCATTCTCGGCAAGCCCAAGGAAATACGGCTCTTCGGCGAGATGCAGCCCCTGCAGGCGCGCGTGGAGCAGATGGGCGGCTTCTCCGGCCACGGCGACCGCGACGACCTGCTGCGCTGGATTGGCGGGCTAAAGACCAAGCCCCAAAAAGTCTTCGTCACCCACGGCGAGCCCGAAGCCGCGAAGGCCCTGGCCGAAGCGTTGAGCCGCCAGGGCTTCTCCCCCGAAGTCCCCGCCTACCTAGACACCCACGAGCTATAACCCCGCCCCTTGTCCAACCCTTGGAACTTTCCTCGCCCAAAAGGTCCAAGCATTGGAACTATCCAGGCCGCCATCGTCCGAACCTTGGAACTTCGCCTGGCGATGGAGCTAATGCACAAAGTACACTTAGTAAACGACTTGCGACATACGGCATCGCAAAAAAACGATGCTAAACATCGATAAGTTGTTCTGCATAAATGCATTGCGTCCAAAAACAGCCCCAAAACAGGCCTTACGCTCACTTTTTGGGGGTCAAAAGCGCGATGTAACGAAGACATGAGGCTAGGGAAGGCAACCCTGGGAACGCGGGGCTCCGCACCCGCAGGAATGGGAGAAGGCGAGTGCGGAGCCTCGCGGTCCCAGGATCGGATCCGGGAATCGAAACAGAGCTACGTGCCAGCGCCGCTGCGGGCCTCATCGGAAGTCGATTTCGAGTTGGGCTCTAGCATTGAAATCCATTTCTTGACGTATAACGTTATGCGTCATATATTGACCCCACGATGATAGAGAACTTTGCGTGCCGCGAAACTGAAAAGGTATTCAACAGGCTGTTTTCCAGAAGACTGCCAACAGATATCCAACAGATTGCGCTCCGGAAGCTGAAAATGCTTAATCGAAGCTCCACTATTCAGGATCTACGGATACCGCCCTCTAATCATCTCGAGGCGCTGTCGGGGAATAGAAAGGGACAGCACAGCATCCGAATTAACCAACAGTGGCGAATTTGCTTTGAGTGGACGGATGGAAAAGCCCGGAACGTTGAAATAGTTGATTATCATTAAGGTGGCATCATGAAAAAACTACAACCTGTGCATCCAGGTGAAATTCTTTTCGAGGAGTTTCTGAAGCCTATGAATATTAGCCAGAACCAACTTGGCCGAGACCTCGGGGTATCCCCCCGGCGGATCAACGAGATTATTCACGGCAAACGAAGCGTCACGGCGGATACGGCATTGCGGTTATCCGTCTACTTTGGGAACTCCGCAACGTTCTGGCTGGGTCTTCAGATGGACTACGACCTGGATGTAGCGGACGATCAGCTCTCAAAGCAAATTCATAGAGAAGTGCAGCACATGGCCGTGGCATGAGTCAGAGGCGAACCTGGGAACGCGGGGCTCCGCACCCGCAGGAATGGGAGAAGGCGAGTGCGGAGCC
>CBFGVE010000096.1:0-7938 GCA_965651915.1 uncultured bacterium | reverse complement strand
CGCTGGCTACGGCGCGTCCGCGAGGTTGTGGCGCGTTCGTATCCGGGCCCCATGGTAGTAAGGGGAACCGGCTGCTGGAGGGGCTGCAGGTGACGTGTCGGGAGATTGATGGAAGCGGAAGGCCCGGAGATCCTGGCTGCCGGGGTGCTGGCCCTGCTCGGGAGCGGAGACGAAGGATTAGCGGGCCTGGCTGAAGCCCTGCTGGCCCGGCTCGGTCCGCAGCATGGCGAGGTCATCGACGCCCTGGTGACTGCCGCGCCGCTGGTGAATTCCGCTCCGGTCGCCGCTCTATGTGCCCGGGTGGGCTACGCGCCCGAGGACCCCGAGCTGGCAATGCGCCTCCGGGTGATATCCGAACAGTGGGCCGAGGTGCTTTCCGCGCAGCCTTTCCCGGAGCAGTTGCTAGCCGACTTTGCCCGGCAGGTATCCCCCTCCCGGCGCGAGCAGCTCGCCGACGCCCTCGCCGCGCACGGCGGGGCGGAAGCCCTGCGTTGGGCCACACGTCATCTGCTGGTGTGGAGCGCCGATCTGGGGCCCCGCATCGTGGAGGTTTGCGCGGAGCGGGACCCGGTCGCTACCCGAAGCGTCCTAATAGAACGAATGGAGGGCGGGGCATTGGAGGAACGGCTCCTGGCGGTACAGCTCATGGCCCATTTGGGAGAAATGCCCCTCCATTCCCCTGCCCGCGACATCTGGTTGGCGATGGCGGGATATGCTGGGGAGCTGGTGGCGGAGGGGGCGAGAGTCAAGCCGATGTTTTCGGAAATGCTCTTTTCGGAAACGTCTGAAACACAACTTGTTGGAGCCTACTTGCTGTTGGCCTTCCGGCGTCCCGAGGCCCGACTCGACTACATGGAGGAGCCGTCGCTGGACGAGTTGGCCGTGCAGCTTGCCTCCCCGCAGCCCGCCGAGATCGCCCGGGCGCTGGTGGGCCTGCAGCGCATGGGGGAAAAGGCGGCCCCTGCGGTGGACGTTTTGGTGGGCTTGCTGGGCGACACAAGGCAGGCCCCGCTCGATCCCGCGCTATCGGGCCTCCGCGAGGGAGAATCAACCGAGATCAACCGTTTGGCAGGCGCGGCGCTGGTTTCAGTGGGGTCGGCGGCGGTGGATGCCCTCCTGCCCCTGGCCGAGAGCACCAACGAGACCGTCCGCTCCGTGGCGATGGGGGCGATGCTGGCCATAGCCGACACCCGCCTGGCCGGGTTCCAGCTCCGCGTATTGCAAGGGGGGGGCGCCGACGAAGCCCGTAGCACGGCGGCCCGGAGCCTGGGAGCCTCACGGCACACCCCGGCGGTGCCCGCTTTGGTCCGAGTGGCGCTTTCTGACCAGCGCTGGGTCCGCGAGGCCGCGCTCAAGGCCTTGCGGGACATGGGAAGTGGGGCGGTACCCGAACTGGCCGGCCTTCTGAGTGAAAGCCTGCCCCAGGTACAGCGGCTGGCGGCGGACCTGCTGGGGGACATCGACGATCCGCTGGCGCGGGCCGCGCTGCTGCAGGCGGCCGAGCGCGGGGCTCCCGCGATCCGGGGCAAGGCGATCGAGGCGCTCGGGCGCTCGGGCGATCCTTCCCTGGTCGGTTTTCTCATTGGCCTACTGGACGACCGGGCACGCATGGTGCGCTGGTCAGCGGGCGACGCCCTCGCCGCCATCGGCGAGCCGGCGGTCGAGCCCTTGGTCCTCGATCTGGGAGCGGGCGGGGAGCGCGACCGCATCCGCATGCAGCTCCTCCGCCGGATCACCGCAGCCAACCCCGGGGATGAGGCCGGCGACTGGGCGGACTGGCTTAAGCGGACCCGGGTCCAGCCTCCATCGGGAAGTCCCTGATTTGCAAAAAAGCAAACTACGCTTAGACCGTTAAACTAAAGTTGGTTCTCAAAAATTAGATACAATTCAGTTGCTAGTCTGCAAGGTCTTGCGCTAAGGTGAACCCCGATGAAAAATTGGCAGGCGTGTATCGGGGCGGTCTGCCCCGAGAAGCGAATGCAGGAGTGATTTGCATGAAGCCCTCACCGAGTTCTGGAAGCCCCCCCCTGACCCCGCTAATCCGTCCTGCCCTTGCGCTAGCCGCCCTGCTCGTCTTGGGCGTTGCGTCCAGCCCCGGCCAGGCCGTCCGCAGCCAGACGATCACCCTCACCCCAGGCTGGAACGCTGTCTACCTAGAGGTAGATCCCCAGCCCTCGTCTGCCCCCGCCGATCTATTTGCGGAGCTGCCAGTGGACGTGGTGGCCGCCTATGCGCCTTCCAAGAGCGGCGCCCAGTTCGTGACCAACCCCGACGCGAACCTGCACCGTGCCCAGGGATGGCTGGTCTGGTATGCCCCCCACCGCGCAGATGCCTTTCTCGGCACGCTCAACGCCATCTACGGCGCCCGCGCCTACCTGATCCACGCCACCACCAACGCCAGCTTCACTGTCCAGGGCACGGTTCCGTCCGTGGACCAGCGGTGGATCCCCAAGGCCTACAACTTTGTCGGCTTCACCGTCGCCTCGCCGGGCGGGCCAACCTTCAAGCAGTTCTTCCAGTCGTCTACCGCCCACAACCACAACAAAATCTACCGCCTGGTGGAGGGGACCTGGCGCCAGGTGCTCGATCCGAGCGCGGCGACGATGCGCCCGGGGGAGGCGTTCTGGATCTACTGCGACGGCCATTCCAGCTATACCGGGCCGCTTGGGGTGGAGGCCGGCTCCCACCTCGGCCTGCTGCTGTCCTCGCAGGGGGGCGACGACCTGGTGCTGCGCAACCGGGCGAACCACCCCCTGGCGGTCACCCTGGAGCACATTGTCGAAGGCAACAGCCCAATTCCGATGTCGGTACCGGTGCGGACCTTCGACCCCGAAATCAACGCCCTGCGCACCGCCTATGTGAACTTGGGCGACGGGGCGTGGAGCCAGACTTTTCCCACCTTCGAGGCGGGCAAGGCCCTTCGGCTGCCCCTTCAGCTCCGGCTTCGCGAAATGGAGCCGGGCACCCGCCACTCGCTGCTGGCGCTGCGAACCGATCTTGGAACCGTGACCTATGTCTCCGTGACGGCGACCCGTGACGACTAGCCCTGCCGCCTTGCCATTGCCTACGAGGAACACCATGCACACACTGAACCGCCCCTGCCCGACCCTTCGGGCCGCCCTGATTGCCACCGCCCTGTGCGCCGCCGGGTCCGCCTTTGGACAGGCGAGCCCCTACCGCGGCCTGTGGGTAGGCAGCGCGTCGCTACGCGCCGTGAACGAGGTAAGCGTGGCTCTGGACGAGAACAATGTCCCCATCGCGCCCAACCCCGAGGTGCCCACCCCGACCTTCGACGAAGCCGAGATCCGCCTCATCCTGCATGTCAACGGGGCCGGCCAGGTGAGCCTGCTCAAGGACGTGGCGATTCTCAACCGCGTAGCCACTTCCGAGGCCGAGCCCGGCACCGTTGCCAGTGAGACCGACCTTGCGCTCGTGACCGATCCGCGCATCTACGCTTCCTTCCCGCCCCAGCCCGCCCGGCGCATCGCCAGCGCGGTCTTCGATTTCGGCGACGCGGCCGCCACCGCCGCGCTCGACGCGATGGTCGAGGAGGCAGTGGCGCTCGCGACTGACTTCGCGATGGACCCTGGGCTCGACGCCAGCACGCCCGCCCTGCGGGTGCAGGCCCGCCAGGCCGCCTCCGCGCTGATTCAGCCCGAGCTCCAGACCATCGCCGACAACGCCGATGTCGCGGAGTCTTTCGGGCAGTTTCTCCAGTACTTTACCTCCGGCAAGGTGGATCTCATCGCTGCCGACACCGGCGACCCCGTGGTCGCGGACCTTTTTTCGGTTGCCGAGACGCTCCGCGACCAGTCCTTCTACGCCGACGCCCGGGGCGTAGACATGGTCAATGCGGTGGTTGATGCCGTGAATGCCGCCATCGTCTCGGAGCGCACCGAAGTCGCCCACAATACCGCCTCCTCCTATGCGGACGTTCTAAATCTCTACCAGCGCTTTATTTCCGGCAAGACCTTCGGCGACATGATCCTGGCTGCTGCCGACGAGGCGGCCTCCTTCGCCAAGACCCCCGGTGCGACCGCTGCCTCGGTGGAGACCGCCCTGCGGGGCCTGCCTGAGTCGACCGCGGCGATGTTCGAGTCGCTCAACGCCAAGGTGCCTATGTACGACGACACCCGGTCCTCGCTGGCGGTGGATCAGGTGCTGGCGGCGATGGCCCAGGCCGCGTTCGCCAACGCCGCCGAGCTGGACAGCGAAATCGCCCGCGTGAGTGAGGCGGCTGGCCGCGCCGAGCTGGCGGGCATGGTGGCCCGTTATCCCCTGCCCCTCCAGACCCCGACCATCGACTACAACGCCTTCGTGACCTCGGCGGTGTTCGCTGCCTCGGTGCAAAAGACGGCCGATGCGGCGGCGACGGCGGCGGTGAACGAGCGGGGGACCAATCCGCTGTACTCCGAGCTGTCGGTGGAAAGTGCCGCGCGCATCGCGGCGATCAACGCCCTGCGCAACGAATACGCCCTTGCCGCCCGGGCCCAGCGCACCGAGCTGCCGCTGGCGGGAGCCTTCGGCCCCGGTTCTGGCGACCCCGCCCTGGTGGACAGCCTCGCCCAGCCCTCCGATCTGGGCGCGCCCGGCCTCACCGGGCGCATCTACCTGCCGGCCAGCCACCCGACCAACCCCTTCCGCCACCGCCGCCACCCCGACCACACTCTTGGCTTCAATATCGAGCGCGTCGTGCGTTTCGATTTCGACGGGGACGAGGGCGACGCGCTGACCCCCGCCGGCTACGGAGTGGACCGCGTGTCCGGCACCTACCGCGAAGAGATTTTCGGGCTGCACAAGCCGCTGGGCCCCGAGCCTGAAGCCAATCCGATTGGTCTAAAGACCGAAGGCCGGTTCCAACTGAACCGCATCAGTTTCATCGACACCCTGAATACCCTTTGAGGCGCCACTTATGAAGACCTACCGCAGCACCATCTCTTCCGGCTTTCGCGCCCTGGCAGGACTGCTCCTGGCTCTCGGCGCTAACACGGGCACCATCGGCCAGGCGTTCGCCGAAGAGAACGAAATGGCTTTCACGGCCAAGATCCGCCCGTGGGGTGAGTACTCGTTCGATGTCACCATCCAGAATGATTCGCTTGAGCCGATTGTCGGCCTGACCATTGAAAAGGCCAATTCAACCAACAAGTTCGCCTCGATCTACCCGGCGTCGCTCACCCGGGGAGCGAGCGTGCTCGAACCCGAATACCTGGCGGGTACCAACGGGCTGGTACGGGAGGTGTTCGGCGGCATTGGCGGCACCGCGCTGGCCAATCTCACCGCCCACCCCAATTATCCCAACTCGCCGAACAGCCGGAATCTGATCACTGGCTCGTTCGAAGCCCCGGTCAACATCGCCGACAACTATGGCCAGCGAATCCATGGCTACCTGCGCGCTCCCGAGACCGGTGCCTACACCTTCTGGATCGCCGGCGACGACAACAGCGCCCTCTACATCAGCACCGATGCGAACCCGGCCAATTCCATCCTTCGCGCCTCGGTGCCGGGGTGGACCGGCTCGCGCGAGTGGGGGAAATATTCCCAGCAGCAGTCGGCGAGCATCAATCTGGTCGCGGGGCAGATCTACTATGTCTACGCCGTGATGAAGGAGGGCGGGGGTGCCGACAACCTAGCGATCGGCTGGCGCCGTCCCAGTGGCGCGGGCACTCTGCTCCAGCGGCCCATGCCCGCCAACGTGTTCACCATCAGCGATGGCACCAACACCCTGAACACCTTTAACCCGGCCTCGGTGTCGGGCACGTCCAATGTAATTCGCATGACCGACATTTCCGGCATGACCGTCGGCAGCTCCTTCGGGTTCAAGGTCGCGTTCACTCCCCCTTACCCCGCGAACGCCGCTAAGATTCTATGGAACAACGGCTTCGAGCTGCAGAACACCAAAATCACCGTTCACGGTGCGGATGGCGGTCGCGGCGAGCTGACCATCCCCGACACCGCCTCGAACCAGTCGGGGGTCGAGTACACCTTCCTCACCGATCTCCGGCCTCGGACCCTCACCGTGGCTTCCGAGATCCTGGGCGCCGGGGTCCTGGTGTCCAACTATGTGGTGCGGGTGATGAACAAGAAGGGCGATACGGTCATCGCCGAGCATATCAATCCCTCGGGCAATCTCACACTGACTCAGTTGTCGGACGGAATGAAGGTGAGCATTTCGGCGGTCGATGAAGTGTACCTCGGCGCCGACGGCTCCTTCCTCTACGACAGCACCAGCATCCCCTCTGAATCGGAGATCGACGCCAACAACCCTCCCCGGCAGCGCTATGTGGCCACCGGACTTTCGGTGAACAACTCCCCGCTAACCGGCGACCCCACGCTCTATGCCTTCGACCTCAGCGGCGACACCGATGTGAAACTGCGCTGGCGCCACGACTACGCCCTGATCATCAACCACGACTTTAGCGATACCGAAAGCATTGAAAAGGATCCCACCGGCCAGCCTTGGGCCGGGCCTCTGGCATCCAACGCGGCGGGCAACCCGGAACCCGACAGCACCACAATCCACTGGATTCCCAAGGGCGATGAGGTGCTGGCAAAAATCGACGGTCAGGTACTCGATTTCAGCCGGCCGGGCCTCGACATCCGCTATGTGCCCAAGGCCTACGAGGCGCGGGGCAGCGCCCGCGGAGTGTTCAAGCAGAACGACACCTACACCAAGGATTTTCCCGTTGGGCAGGCACCCCCGCAGCGCCAGCAGGTGAACTCCTTCGTGATGGATGGCTGGGGAAGCATCGAATACATCTGGCAGATCCAGTTCGGTGTGCGGGTCAATGTGGACGACAGCTCGCGCTCGGCGCTCCCGCGCGTCTTCCGGGTGAGCCAGCAGGACGGTAACGAGGTGGAGATTGGCAGCCTCGAAGGAACCTTCTGGTTCAATCCCGGCGACGAAGTCAAGGTGGCATCGGCCGCGAATGTGGAGGGCCCCACCTCGCTCGCGCTCAGCGGCTGGGTGAGCGGCGACGGCTACTACTTCAGCGCCAGCGGCGACATCGACAGCCAGTCCGGCGCATTGCTCCAGGGTGGTCCCACAGTCGGACCGAACGGTCCGGTCGCCCTGTGGTCGCCGAGCTTCGTCGACGTGAACGGACGGCAGTACCGGGGACTTTCCATTCCCTCCCTCCAGCGACCCACCCGGGTGGTCTGGACCTATGGCAACCAGGTCTACACCTACACCGCCCGCATTGGCGAATACATGTTCCAGACCAACGAGTCCTTCGTCGATGGCAACCCCACCCTTGCCGCCGTGGTGCGCACCGAACCCACATCGATCTCGATCATCAGCGTGGCCGGCAACAACCAGAATGTCGCGGTGGATGACATGGCGATCTGGGACCCCAACGCCCAGCGGCTCTACCCGCTGGTGCCGGGCATGTTCCGGGCCATCTGGAATACCGGGGGTGAATCCTCGGTGCAGGTGCTCGTCACCGTCTTGCCTCCGGATCAGCCGCACTTTCCGCATATCGCGGGCACCCCGCCGGTGCAGCTCGATCCCGATCCCAACGACGGCCTCTCGTTCAAGGGCTTGCGCTACACCGAGAACGATGCGGCGATCAGCAGCGGAAGTCTGTTTTCGGCCGAGGCGGCAGGCCGCTCGGTGCTGCTCTTCGGCGAGATCAAGCAGATCGGCCGCGGCGAGCCGAAGGAATATCTCCGCGTCCGCATGGTGGAGACCAAGCGGTGGAACGACGGCATCCCCGCCGCTGCCACCGCCATCATTGGCCAGCGCATTTCCGACCCCGATCTCGACAAGGCCAAGCTGGGAACCGGCTACGTCATGTTTGAAAATGCCCGCTATAACCCCAATGTCTACGACGCCTCGAAGCTTGACGGAATTGCTGCCAAGGACGTCTATGGCATTGGACTGCTCCGCTCGACCACCGCCCAGAAGGTGCCTGGACGGACGGTGGAGCTTGAGATGCAGCT
>CBFGVE010000095.1:0-7948 GCA_965651915.1 uncultured bacterium | reverse complement strand
AAGACTACTACCAGACCGAAAAAGACCAGCACACCGACCAAGCAACCAGACAGCGACATTTACAGGCAGCACAGCCGGGACATGGCAGGGGCCAACATCCCAGCGTTGCGAGCCGAGCGGGAGCACCTCGACGCGCTTTTCAACGCATGGGCAGATGCAGGCGGACCCGTGCCGCTTCCCCTGATTACCCGAGGGCTCGCTATCGTGGCGGACTTTCCCGCGAACCTCCGAATTATCGGCATGGACTACGCGCCCGCCCGTGACGTTGCCGAGGTCCGGCAGTGCATGGACCTCCTAGGCCATCTGCTGCGCCGCTACGGGATCGCGCTCGCCCGCGCCGCGCAGGATGCAGGCCAAGAGCCCGCCTCTATCGAGACAGGCCTAGACGCGCTCCGGGAGGCCTACAGGCCGAACCCCACAGGGGACGGCACCGCGTCCGGTTTAAGCTACCCGTCCGAACCTTGGCCGCAGTGCATGGAACAAACCGACTGGACCAAGCTAGGCGAGCCGCTGAAAAGCGACCTGCTCGCCCTCCGTGCCGCGCTCGCTACCATGCGCCACAGCGGGGAAGCAACCGCCGAACCCGAGCAGAGCCAGAGCAGCCGCAGGGGCCGCAAGCCGCAGTACACGCACAAAGAGCTTCGCAGGGCGTTCGAGGCGCACAGCACAGGCGAATGGCGGGGCCGGAAGCGAGAGCTTGCAAACGCTCTAGGGATTGCGTCCGTGCCAGAGCTGAACCGCATGCTTGAAGCCTACAGGAAAAGGGAATCTCGCAAGGGGTGAAAGTTGTGCAATACCCTTTTGATTTATTCCGTCCTTTTTTCATCCATCGGTTTTAGGCAATGAATTAGGGGTCATTGGCAATAACCGCCCCTCGGACAAATTGGCCGCTGAATTTGTCCGTCCGACTTTGCTCGCAAAGCTCTTCCATGCGCAATTCAGCGCGATGGAGGACGAGCGATGCAAGAAATTCAGACGATCAAGCCGGGGTGGCTCACGGGCCGAAAGGCAATATCCCAGTACTGCGGATTGAGCCCCCGCACCATTAGCCGCCTACTGGCGGACGGCCAGATTCCGCACCGCCGCCTGGGTCACAAGCTTGTGATGACCCGGACGGAGGACCTCGACAAGGCGCTTGGATGCCTAGGGGTGTCCCAGTGACCGCCGCCGCACCGGGGGCACCCCCCAACGAAAGCGCCCCCCGCCGGGAAAAGCAAGGGGGCGACTCGTGGAGCGACACAACTACCAGTGACACGAACTGCCTAAACCGTAACACGACCTCGACGGCTTTGCAAGGCTGGATCGGCGGTGGCGTATGAGTCCGCGCATCGACCCCGAGTGGATCGCCGCCGAGCCCGAGCCTGTAGACGATGGAGGCGTTGCGGACTTCATTCTCGGGTACGGACGTAAAGGCGGGAGCGGGAGCGCCAAGCAGGGGAAGGCCGGAAACCCAGAGGACGAAGGCCCGGCCCTGCTCGACGTGGTTCATGCGGAGGACTACGCCAGCGAGCTACCACCCAAGCATGACCCCATCGTGGCAGAGCTTTTCGACACAGGCGACAAGTGTTTGCTCGTGGGATCCTCGAAGGCCCGGAAGAGCTTTGCAACGCTACAGCTTGCCGTTGCCGTAGCGACCGGCGATGGGCGAAGCCTGGGGCTCGACATCCCGAAGCCGCGCCGCGTGCTCGCTCTACAGCTTGAAAACAAGGGCGAACACTCCCACCGCCGTTTGTGGCGCATGGCCCGAGCGTTAGGGGTTAAGCATGGCGCATTAGAGGGCTGGCTTTACCTCGTGAATGGACGTGGGCAGCGCATCACCATTGAGCGGATCATTGCGACAGCGAAGCACCATGCCGTTGACCTCGTAGTCGTGGACCCGATTTACAAGCTAATCGCAGGCGATGAAAACAGCTCCGAGGTTGTCGCCAACCTGCTCGCCGGATTCGACCGGATCGCGACGGAGGCAGGGGCTGCCGTGCTCTACGTTCATCACGAGCGCAAAGGTGCGTCCGGCGATAGGCAGGCAGTTGACCGGGGCAGCGGGTCCGGTCTGCTTGCGAGGGACTACGACGCCGCCATCTACCTAAGCCACCATGCGAGCGCCGATGGCTGCGTGGTCGTTTCAACCATCGCCCGCAACTACGCCCCGCGCCCGGCATGGACACTGCAATTCACCGATGCCGGGGCCTTCGAGTGCTCCGACGAAGCGCCTATCGAGGAGACTACCGCCAGCCGCCGCAAGGCGACATCGAACCGCCAGCCTATCAGCGACGATTCAATCCTTCGCATCGTGGCCACCGATGGGCCTTTTGCCGTAGAGAGACTACGGAGGCGATTGCAGGATGCCGGACTGACTCGGGAGCTTGCCAAGGAGGCACCCCGCCGCCTTGTGTCGGAAGGGCTCTTAGACCAGTACCGTGAGAAGCGTTTCGGTGGGTGCACCTGGGTGGGGACGAAGAGCCAAATTGAGGCTAAATGCGGCCAGACCGACCAGACCGACCGAGCCGAGAGCCCGGACGGCATGGCGGACGGCATGGAAAACGGAGGAAAAGCCCAATGAACGCCCATACCGTCCATACCGTCCGACGCTCTGAACGGCCTGACACCCCATACCATACCGCCCCCCTTATTAGGGGGCGGAGTGTATGCTATGCAGCAATAGAGGGAGATGAAAAAACGGCCCTCCCAGAACTCGAAGCCGAGCACCTCGAATTAACCGCCAGCTTCTATGCCGGACTCCCAAGGGATGCCCGCTTGGAGATCCACCGGGACGCCAAGGCCCTCGCATCGAGATACGGATTCACCCTCGACGAAGCCGAGCCGGTGGCAATCCTTCGCCATCGGCAGCGAGCACTTGCCCGCAGGCTCGAAGCCCATCGGGAAGGGGGCCAGCCATGACCCGCGCAAGATTCAGTCTCGCACCCCTCGGGGCTCGCTGTATGCACCAACGCCAGCCGATGGGGCAGCCCTGGGCACCCGTGGGCCGTTGCGACAGGCCCGCCGCGCTCGTGGACAATCAGACCCGGCTTTGCTTGTGCGAAGTACACGCGCACGCAGCGACCAACTCCATTGAGGCAGACAGCAGGCTCCGGTGGCTATCGTGGAAAAAGAGGATTCACTTCGCGCTCCGACGCCGGGGGGCGCTATGACCGCCCGCGAGCAGAGGTGGCAGACCAGCCTGCATGAATCGGCGCACCTCACCATCGCACGCGCCTTGAACACCTGGGATTGTTCCTGCATGGCTAGCGTCTTACCCGGTGGCGGTGGGCTGTGTCAGTTGCCGGAGGGATTGAGCAAGCGTTCCGTGGCAATCAGCATCGCCGCCAGCACCTACAGCGCACCCCTTGCCGAGCGGCACCCGATACCACGTATGCCTAGGCGCAAGCCGTCCGCCGCGCCCTCGGTGGATGAGAGCACCGGGCGAAAGATCGTAGAGGTTCAAGCCGAGGACTTCGACGCCTTACCCGAGCGCAACACCGATGCCGAACTTGTGGCCGCGTACTGCGTACATCGTTACGAGAGCGAGGGCTGGACTACTTGGAAGGAGCGATTTGAGGACGTGCATGGAGAGGCCCGCCGGCTTGTCGAAAAGCACGAGGCGAAGATCGTGGCAACCGCAACACACATTTTTCGTTTCGGGGGCATCTTGATCCAAGGCGACCCCGAGCACGACAAACTTTTCCGCAAAGACGCGGAATGACCAGAAGCACAACCAGACCAACGAAGGAGAACCAACCATGACCACTACCACGAACCCGACCCTAGCCGACATGATGCAAACCAAGAGAGCCGACGCCATCAAGGCCGTTCGCGCTGAATTGTGGAAACCGAAACCCGACCTAAACAAGGTGGCGACCCTCGCCTTGCAAGGTGGGATCACCGAGGATCAGGCGTCCAAGCTCGAAGCCGAAACGCGGGAGGCTCAGGCCGCGCTTGCCCATCTCGCCAGCTTCGACGTTGCCGCGCTCCAGAAGGTGAAGGGCGAGCAGCTCGCCAAGGTCCAAAACTTTGACCAGCAGATTGAAGCCCTCGAAGCGCAACGCCGGGACCATGCGCTCCGAGCGGACGCCGCCGATGCCGAAATAGCTCAGGCCGGCATGGCTCGAACCGAGGTCTACCGACTCGCGACTAAGGGGACAATTCCCGATGACAAGGTGCCGGAAAGCATCACCAAGATGATCGCCAGCAGAGAGGCGAACGACCGCCTAGAGGCTGTGGTTAATCAGGTGCGCCGCTACCGCGATATGCTGAAGGATGGCGAGCAGCGTTTGGAGAACATCCGGGATCGCCGGAAGCTCCTACGCCGCCCCGGTGGCGGGGGTGAAGTAGTGGTAGCCGGTGGCGCGATGATTCCTGAAGCGGAGGCTTTGAAAAATGAGGAATCGAGTCTGAAGGAAAAGATCAAGATCGCGTCCGACCAGCTCCAGCAACTTGAAAAGGACCTGGCCGCAGCTCAGGCCGAAGCCGACAAAGCCGCCGCCGCATCCCGAGCTTAACCCTAATCAGCCCTACCCCGTCGGCGGTTCCGTCCGCACCGATCCTTCAGCCTGCCGTCGGCGGGGGTGGGCATTAACCCGAGGTATGACCTATGACACCAGAACGCAAGAAATGGCCCACAGACTATGGCCGCGACACCGAGCAGGGACCGCCGCGATGCCCGGATTGCGGATGTGGGGCTTTCGTCGGCGAAAGCGATTCAGCGGCCACCATCCACACGTGCCGGGCCTGCGGCAGGCGCTACTCGCTCCGCGCCGGGAGAGCAACCGGGGGAGGTGGATCGAACCGACTCCGAGAAGAGCGCCTTCAGCGATTCCGCCAGACCGGGGAGGCATAACCATGAGCAACGACACAACCGTGACCATCACCAACGGCACCCCGAGCAAGGCGTCCATCCACGCCGAACTCGTGGCGTTCCTCAAAGCCGGGGGCAGCCTGGCCGCAGCGTGGAAGCGTGCCGAGAAGGCTGGGCTCACTACGCAGGAACGGCTCGCCATCGAGACGGAAGCACGCCGCCGCATCTACAGCTAAGGCCGGGGAGGAGGTCCGACCCCTCCCCCCCCCCTCAAAAGGTACTCCCCCGCTCAAAATCGATCCTCACCCAGCTACGCGAAAACGTGGCGGCATTGATACTTAACCCTATTTAGGAGTAGCTTGTCTTAATTACGTAGGTACCAGTATCGCCGCGTTACCGACAGTCAGGGCACCGAGCGATTTACCGGGGGGAGAACCTAAGCCGCTCTACGCCGTCCGGGGCCGCGCCCTACCTCCGCACCGGACCCGAGGCAGATCGGGGCACAGGCGACGCCCTAGGCCGCCCACCGAGCAACCCGTGGCCAGCTTGCCGGGACACCGCTCCGACCGACCGGGCGCAACCTCGACACCCTCAGCGCCGGACCCTGGGCGCTACCTCGGCACCTCCGAGCAGACCCGGCACCCCTAGGCCCTCGACGTGCCCGACCGGGCGTCCGTCTACTCGTTTCCGAGCGCGATACCACGTCCGGGGGCGACCGACCGGGGGAAGCCGGGAGGACCCGCGCCGCCTTTCCACAAGAAGCCGGATACATTTTTGCAGGTCCGCATCACCTGCTGGGCACCGACATCGCCGGGGGGGAGGACCCGCTCGACAGACCCGACGAACCCGACAGACCGGGACACGTACCCAACTGTACCCGGACACCGCCAAGGGGCCATCGCAGCGACGGCAGGCGGGGCGAAACCGGACCCCGCAAAAGCCCCTCTCGGGTACGCGGGTACAAATGGGTACGCCAAAAGGGGCCTAAATGGGCTATTTTTGGCAACTAGGGGAGGGGGAAGCTTGTCGGTAGTTTTAAGCGTAAACGCCGCTTTATCAATGGTTTACAGCGGCTAAAAGGTGGGGTGAGTGACGGGACTTGAACCCGCGGCCTCCAGGGCCACAACCTGGCGCTCTAACCAACTGAGCTACACCCACCGTGCGAGTGGCTGATCAGCCACAAAGACCGCTCAGTGTAGCGGTCCCCACTGCAAAATCAATGCCGAAATGAGTATGTTTTTTCGTTGGTTGCGGGTGGGCGATCCGGAAGGCCAAAGGATGCCAGAGCCGAGGTGGTAGCTTGCTGGACCAGCAGTTTTCCATCGTCGGCGTACACGCTGATGATGTATCCAAGAGGATCATAGTCGGTCGAGCTGGACTCCATAACCCGGCCGGTGGACCGCATCCACATCCCTCTGGATATCCCCGAGCCATCGACAACCAGGGCACCCCCACGCTCCATCGGCGGCAACGGCACGTGCTCGGTATAGTGCAGCCGTGCAGATCCTCCCCCGCGGGGCTTTACGCCGTACTGAATCACCATCACCGCTCCCTTCAGGGCGTCCTGGTTCGTGTAGCGCAGCAGGATACGGGGTCTCTCGGTGCGGTAGAAATGCCTCAGGATAAACCGGTCTTTCGGGGGATCGATCTTTTGGTCGGAGATGTAGGTGGATACCTCCAGGTTGAAATAGCCGATCGCACCGCGCCCATGTACGCCAGTGGGCGCCAAGGTCTCCCGGCGGGTCTTCCGGTTGGGCTCCTGGCCAGGCGCATAGAGCTTGGTCTTGCGTCCCGTCGGCTTGCCGATCGGGGCCGACCTGGGCTCGGGCTTGGCGGCCTCGGCGGTCCGTTGCGAGGGGTTGCGGACGGTCCGGGCGGGCTCTCCGGCCGTTTCGACCCGGAGCAACGCGAACTCCTGCGGGTCCTTCTGCGCACGCTCGTGGATCTCCCGGAGAAACTGGGCGACGGGCAAAATGGGGTTGGCCATCGCCAGCTCGATTTCGTCGGCGATCTCGCGGGACAGATCAGGATCGGCACCATGCTCCATTTTGCGGAGGAATTCCACGTAGCGTTCGTTCAACTTGATCATGCGCTCGCAGCTGTCGGCTGCGGCCGCGGCGAACTGCGCCTGGTGATACCGCTGGATGTTGCGCAACTTATCTGATTTTGAAATAGCCTCCTCAGGGATGAAGCTGTGCTGGGCCATGCGGGCAAGCTCCCGCCGTGCCTCCGCCATGATTTCGGCATCCTGAGTAGCGGCGAGCTGGTCCAAGGCTCTCACGTATTCCGGTTTTCGAGTGTCCAAGGCGGAGGCTGCCTGCTTTTTCAGGTCTTCCATCGCCAGGGTGTACTGGGTACGCATAGTGTCGATGGGCCTCGGGGCGGCGTCGCCCAGGGCGGAACAGGCTAGAAGGAAAGCGGCGAGAAGGCAGCAGAAAACATTCATGTCACGTTCGTGGATATTGCACAATGGCTCGGATTTGCGGCCACTTTGCCGCCGCAATCTGCCCTTGGCAAGCCAAAAAACGTGCCTCCCCCTACCGGTTCGGATCCTTCTCGGCGGGCGGCAGCGTGGCGCCCGACATTTCATTGAGGGCGGACGAGCTTGCCTGCTGGTAAAGCAGGCCTCCCTCGGCGTCGAACACGCTTACGATGAATCCCGCGACGTCCTGGGGCGTCTGCGAACTACTGCTAAGACGGTTGTTCCAGAAGGACTCGTAGACGCGCTGTGATACGCCCGATCCATCCACGACCAGGGCATCCTGCTGGCGAAGGTTGGGCAGCGGAATGTGCTCGACAGCATAGCCCCGGGGCGCACTGCTGCTTTCCCTGACGAAGTACTGGATAACCAGCTTCGAGCCGGAAAGGTCGGCCCGCCCGGTGTAGCGCAGGAACAGTCGTGGAACATGGCGGCGAATCCCCGACTTGCTGTAGAAGTCTCCGCCGAAGCCGGTATCGCGCTGCATCTGGGCATCCTCGACATAGCTTTTGGCGGTGATATGGAAATGCCCCACCGCCGCCCGGCTGTGCATGCCGGTGTGGCCCAGGGATTCGTTCTTGGTCTTCTTCTCCGGCTCGACGCCCGGCGCGTAGATTTTGAACAGGGGCGGGGCGCCATGAACCTGGTCTGCGCCGTCTTCGGCGAACACGAGATTC
>CBFGVE010000094.1:0-7972 GCA_965651915.1 uncultured bacterium | reverse complement strand
CGGTCGTAGACATCGCCGCGCACCTCGCCGGTGAGCTGGTCGGGGGTGCAGGCGGCGACCTCGACGTCGGCGTAGGCAGCGTAGGCGTGGTCCTGGCGCACGTCCTTCTTCACCCCCGAGGCGCGGGCGGTGGGGCCGACGGCGCAGAGCTTGAGGGCATCCTCGTAGGAAAGCACGCCGCAGTCCCGGCAGCGGGCGATGATGGACTGGTCTTCGAGAAAAAGCTCCTGGAGCTTGGCGAGGTGGTCGCTAAAGAAATCCATCGCGCCGAGCACGGTGGGGAACTGGTCGGGGGTGATGTCGCGGTTGGTGCCGCCGATCTGCATGATGCCGTAGTGAACCCGGTTGCCGCAGAGGTATTCGAGGGTGTCCATAACCCGCTCGCGCACGTTCCAGGTGAGGAAGAACAGCGAGTCGAATCCCAGCTCGTGGGCGGCGACACCGGCCCAGAGTAGGTGGCTGTGGATGCGTTCGAGTTCGCCGACGATGGCGCGGATGTAGTGGGCGCGGGCGGGGACTTCGATACCGGCAATCTGCTCGATTGCGCGGGAGAAGGATACCGAGTGGGTGATGCCGCAGATGCCGCAGATGCGCTCGGCAAGGTAGAGCACCTGGATGCAGTTGCGGCGGGTGCCCATCCATTCGATGCCGCGGTGGGCCATGCCGGGTTTGAAATCGACCTTACGAACCTTCTCGCCATCGAGATCGAAGGTGAACATCACCGGTTCCTTCAGTGCCGGGTGGGCGGGCCCGATCTGGGCCATGTAGGAGGAGGTGATGGACATGTCTTTGGATTTGGGCATGATCATGGCGCGTCTCCGGTGGAGGGCTCGCCGGGGGCGCTGCTAGCCGCGGCCTGGGCCTTCTCGGCCTTCTTGCGTTCGTCCTGCTCGGCCTTGAGTTTGGCGTCGTGCTCGGGGGTAAGCTCTTCGGGCCGGCCCACCCGCCACAGCTCCTTGATCATGGAGTCGGGGATGCCGGTTTCGTCGCGCCGCCAGGGGAAGACGCCCTCGGGGAAATCCTCGGGCAGGAACATGCGGCGGCAGTCGGCCAGGCCATCGAAATGGATTCCGAGCATTTCGACCTTTTCGCGCTCGCTGACCTGGGCGCCGGGGATGAGGTCGGTGATCGTGGGAATGCGGAGGTCGCTCTTGGGCAGGGGAACAGCGAGGGTGACGAGCAGCTCGCCGCGCTGGATGCCGTAGTAGATGAAGAAGTGGTAGAGCAGCTCCACTGCGTCGCCGGTGTCGCAGCCGGTGATGACGCCGAGATGAGGATAGTGGATGTCGGCGAGCTTGTGGAGGGCGGGGCGGAAGCTTTCGCGATTGACCCGCATCCAGACCGATTGGCTAGTGTGGGCTTTGAGCCCTTCCTTCCACATGTCTACCCGGGAGGAAAGGACGCCGTCCGCGCCGCATACCGAGGCGAGCGCTTCGACAATCTGCTGGGGTTCGAGAATGGTCGGTTCGGTTTTCACGCGGGCACCTTGGCCTTCTCTAGTTTCTCCAGCGCCTTGGCGACGGCGTGGATGATGCTTTCGGGGCGGGGCGGGCAGCCGGGGACGTAGATGTCCACCGGGATGATGTTGTCCACGGGGCCGAGCAGGTTGTACGACTCGTAGAACGCGCCGCCGGAGACGCCGCAGACGCCGACGTTGATGACGACTTTTGGGTCGGGCATCTGCTCGTAGACCCGGCGCAGGCGCGGAGCCATGTTGCGGGTGACCGGGCCGGTAATCAGGAGCAGGTCGGCGTGGCGGGGGGAGCCGACGAGCTTGATGCCGAAGCGCTCCACGTCGTAGCGGGGGGTGAGCAGGGCGACCAGTTCAATCTCGCAGCCGTTGCAGGAGCCGGAGTTGAAGAGGAAGGCCCAGAGGGATTTGCGGAATGCCTTGGGAAATTTCATGCCATCCATCCTATGACGAGTACGAGGGCGAGCACGCCGAAGAGCCAGAGCACGTAGTCGGAAAGCACGCCGGTGTGCAGCGGGACCAGCTTCTCGTAGTAGCCTTTGAGCGCTTCAAGGTAGCCCCAGTAGAGGTTGCTGCCGCGGATGTGGAGGTCGTCGGGCACGTCGTTGCCGGACATGAAGGGCTCGTCACGTCCGGTTCCTTCCTTGAAGCCCCGCTCGCCGAAGGCGCGTATGGCGTAGGCCACGGCGATGAGGAGGGCGAACAGCAGCAGCCAGATCAGCGGGCTCCAGGTTCCGTATCCGGTGCTCAGGGTAGCCAGGCACATGTTAGAGTCCTCCCAGCACGGCGTTGAGGTAGGGGGCGTGGTCGGCGAGCGCGCGGGCCGCAGGCTCGATCATGACCGAAACAACCGGCTCGGGCACCAGGCCGAACAGCACAGTGAGCGCAGCGAGGATGCCCATGCCGATGAGCATGGCCGGAGGCACATCGCGCGCCTCGCCCAGCGCGGGCTGGCGCGGTCCCATGAAGATCGAGTGGAATACTTTGACGAAGGAGGCGAGGGTGAGTACGCTCACCAGCATGGCGATGACCGCAAGGAAGGGGTTGAAGGCGAACACCGACTGGTAGATCAGGATCTTGGAGGCGAAGCCGTTGAAGGGCGGTATGCCGGCGATGGCGAGGGCGCCGATGATGAAGCAGGCCATGGTGAAGGGCATGCTGTGGCCCAGCCCGCCCATGCGGTTGAGGCTGCGGGTGCCGATGCGGTAGAACACCGCCCCGGCGGTGAGGAAGAGCAGGCCCTTGTAGAGCGCGTGGTTGATGATGTGGAACAGGCCTCCAGTCATCGAGGTAAGTCCAAAGGCCGCGAGACTTTCCGGATCGCCGAGGACGGCCAGTCCCACGCCAACTCCGAGCAGCATGTAGCCGGTCTGCGAAACGGCGTGGTAGGCCATGAGGCGCTTCACGTCCTTCTGCGGGATCGCCATGGTGACGCCGATGAACATGGAGAGCACGCCGAGGAGGATGATGAACCAGCCGAACACCGATACGCTGATGCCCCCGCCGAAGAGGGTGAAGCATACGCGGAAGAGCCCGTAGAGGCTCGCCTGGCTGGAGGCCACGAGGAAGGCGGTGATGGAGGAGGGGGCGGCAGTGTAGGTGTCGGGCGTCCAGTAATGCATCGGAACCGCGCCGCACTTCATGGCGAGCGGCACGACCAGCAGGGCAATGGCCATCTTGTCCAGGTCGGTGAACTGGATGCGGCGGGCCAGCTCGGCGATATTCAGAGAGTTGTACTGGCTGTAGAGCAGGCCGACCGCGAGCAGTACGCATAGTCCGCCGAGGGTGCTTAGCACCGCATACTTCAGGCCTGCCTCGACCGCGACCCCCTTGTCGATGCGGCAGGCGGCAAGGGCGGCCCCGGCGAGGGAGCTGACTTCGAGGAACACAAAGAAATTGAACAGGTCGCCAGTGGTGACCATGCCCAGTACGCCGGCCACGAGCAGGAAAAAGAGCGCGTAGAAGCTCTCGCTTCCGCTGCTGCGCTCCTCGGCGACGAGCGAGTAGATCGCCACCGCAAAACCGACGAGCGACGCGATGACCGTCATCAGGCCGCCGAGGGCGTCCACGGTGAAGAGGATGCGGATGGGAAAGCCGCCGCTGTCGGGAGGCACTCCCTCGGCGGGCGAAGTCGCGCCGAAGGCATAGACCACCGTGCCGTCGCTGAACACGCGGCAGGCGAGCATCAGGCCGACCAGGGTTGTGAGGCCCATGAGGAGGGTGACCCACAGATTGCGGGCGCGGGGCGTACGGCAGACCAGGGGCGCGCCGAAGGCGCCGAGCAGAGGCAGGGCGATCAGCAGGGCCGGCGCATGGTTCCAGATGAAGGTACCCATCATCCTTTCAACTTTCTCATCTTGGTGATGTTGGTGGTGCCATAGTTCCGGTAGAGCAGCATGGCGAAGCTGAGCATGAGCGCGGTGCTGGCCAGGCCGATCACGATCGAGGTGAGGGTGAGCGCCTGCATCGTCGGCAGGGCCATCACGGCGCCTTCGGGCGCGCTGGTGTAGATGGGGGCGATGCTGTCGTGGCGGTAGCCCAGGGAGACGAGAAACAGATTGATCGCGCCTTCGATGATGGTCACCGCCATCAGCATCTTGACCAGGTTGCGCTTGAACACGAGGCCGGCGACTCCGGCAAGGAAGAGAAAGCCGACGGCGAAGAAGGGGGCGTTGGCGAGCAGCAGGCTCATGGGCGCTCCTCCTTAATACCGGACAGCATGTAGAGAACGATCAGGCTTAGCGCGCCGAGTACCTCGACCCCCACCGCCAGATTCATCAGCGGGATGAGGCCGCCGGTATTCAGGTCGCCGGGGTTGGAGCCGTGGGCCACCGGGTTGCCGAAAAGTCCGCCCGCCGAGACCAGCCAGTTGTGGAAGAAGGGCTTGGAGAAAAGGAAGGCGGAGAGGCCGGCGAAGAGGAAGCCGAGCAGTCCGGCCAGCTCGCAGAGCTTGAGCGAGTCCTTGTTGAACCGGGCGCGGATGTCGTCGTAGCGGTGGGCCACGATGAGCAGGACCACCGAGGTGGCGATGATCGCCCCGCCTTGGAAGCCACCCCCAGCCGTCAGGTGTCCGTGGGCCACGATATACAGGCCGTAGAGCAGGCAGAACGGATAGAAGATTTCAGCGGTCTTCCGGACTATGCTAGTCATTTGCATATTCTTCGTCCTTATGCAGCTTGCGGAATAGGAGCCCGACGCCTAGTACGGCGGTGAAGAGGACCGAAGCCTCGCCGATGGTGTCGATTCCCCGGTAGTCGAACAGGATGCCGGTGACGATGTTGTTCGCGCCGGTATGCTCCTGTCCGTGGCGCAGATAGTACTCGTCGACATCGGTCGCGGCGGGCGCGCCGAAGGAGATACTGGTGGCGAGCTTGAGCATGCCCGAGCCCAGCACGAGGATGATGATGAGGGAAAGAACGACTTTCATTCGCTGATCTCCTCGTGGCGCCGCGTACCCCGTATGGCGATGATGTAGATGGCGGTGGTGAGTCCGGCGCCGATGCCGGCTTCCGCGATGGCTACGTCGGGAGCCTGGAGCAGGTAGAACTCCAGCGCGAGCAGGAGGCTGAAGGAGGCCAGGCTGACGGCGGATGCGAGCAGGTCCCGGAGAACCAGCGCGGCCACGGCGGAGGCGCCCATTCCGGTCAGCAGCAGGATGTGCAGAAGAATTTCCATCAGACCTGCTCTCCTTCCTGGCTCTTGAGCTGGTTCACGAGAGCCTGCTGGGGTTCAACGCCGCTGCGGTGGGCAGCGCGGGCGATCGCGTGGGCCCCGGTGGCGTTGGTAAAAGCAAGAACGGATACGGCAATGAACACATGCACGATCAAGGTGAAGTAGTGGCTGCCTCCGTCTTCGAGCAGCCGCTGGACCGCGTAGAGGACCACCGAGAGGGCGATGAAAATCGAGCCGAAGGTCGTCGCCTTGGTGTCGGCATGGAGTCGCGTATAGACATCGGGAAAGCGCAGGACGCCGAACACGCCGAGGGCGCTGAAGGCGACGCCGACCAGGAGGCTGATGAGGGCGAGGGTGGTAAGCATGTCTAGAGTTCCTTGCCGAGGTACTTGGCGATGTAGAGCACGCCCACGTAGGAGAGCAGGCAGTACACGATGGCCACATCGATGAAGATGGTCTGCTCGCGGAGCATGCCGAAGACGATCATCGAGGCGACCACCAGGGTGTTGATCGCGTCGAGGCCCACCACTCGGTCGGCGGGAGAGGGGCCTTTGAAGACCCGGATCAGTGCGAGCAGCATCAGCGCGGCGAGCGCGGCGAGGGCGATGGACCAAGGGGTGCTCATTCGGCAATCCTCCGCAGCATGGCCGGACAGTTGGCCGAGAAAAGCTCCCGGGCTTGCCAGTCGCACCGCGCCGCTTCTTCCGGGCTCAGTTGAATCTTGTGGATGAACAGGTCGCCGCTCGTCTCGTCGATATCCACCGTGAGGGTGCCGGGCGTGAGGGTGATGGAGTTCGCCAGAAGAAGAGTGCCCAATTCCGACTTCATGCCGGTTTTCACCCGGATGATCCCGGGATTGATCTTGCCGGTGATGACGCGGTAGGCGACGTCGATATTGGCCTTGGCCATCTCCAAAAGAAAAGGCCCAAGGACGTAGCCCAGGGCCATTAGCCAGCGGAGCGGATTGAGCGCCTGAGAGGAGGCCTCCTCTTTCAGGTGGACGGAAGAGGCGGCGGCAATCACGACCGATAGGGCCGCTCCCAGAGCCAGCTCGCTCGCTGCCCAAAGCCCCAGCACCGGTCCCGATCCCGCCGTCAGCAGCAGGTAGAGAACGAAGACAGGGAGCAGTCTGAATGCCGACTTGACCATGGCCGGATTGCCTTTCGCCTGAACGTGGAGAGGAGCGTGTTGAACTGGCCCAACAATTCCAAAACAACGGCGATGTCTCAATCGGGCATGGGTATGACTATGTGCTCGGGGGAAACACTAGGGCCGTGGATGCGACTTCCGGGTGTTTATCGCTGGGCTGCGGCGTCCGAGATCTTTTCCCCGGCACGTCGGGGGAGTGGGGGGGGGGGCGAGTGCTTGGGTTGAGGGGAAGTATTCCCGTCCAGCGAGGCAAGCTCGCTGGGGCGGCTTTGGAGGCGGCGTTGGGCTTGGCGGACAGCTCCCCCGCGAGCTTTACCGAGTTACCCCATATGCTTCACGAGGAAGTCGGTCACGGCCTGTGGGTGAGATAGTGAGAGGGCATGTCCCGCTCCGGGGACGATGACATCGGGCCTAGTGAGTTCTGGGGGTAGCACAACATCCTGCTGACCGTGGATGTGATGGATGGGGGTGATGCCGGTGCGTGGAGGGTCCTGCCATTCCAAGACGGCGTGGCATGCCCAGCGCAGGAACGAGGCATCGGAGTCGGACAGTTGACCGAGGAGCGCTTTGGTGTGTTCGCTGGATAGGGCACCGCCACTCGCCAATGCCAGCTTGCTGAGCAGGCTTCCGGCTTCAAAGAGGAACGCACCGCATGCAAAGGGAAGGGTTCTTAGCAGCGTGATTCGCCGGGGTAATTCAGCGGGAGAGCGGACGCTACCGATCAGGAAGCATGCGATAGGATTCAGGTGTTGAATCATCTCAAGCGCTACAAAACCACCAAAGGAGGCGCCGCCGATGAAGCAGGGTTTTCCCGGGTCGATGCGCTTCGCCAATCGGTGCGCATAGGAGGGCAGCGATTCTCGTGGAGCGGGCGCGATCCACGGCGCGACGACAAGTTCTGGGATGGCGCTCGCCTGGCCGGCGAACACCCGCTCGTCGGCTCCCATGCCCGATAGCATGATGAGTTTGGGTTTCATCGTGGGATTCTATCGGTAGGCGTCGCGGCGGGCATCGATTGAAAGTATGTAGACGATGCGTTCGGTCTGGTCGACCATGAAGAACACCCGGAACTTGCCGATGCGGTAGCGCCAGGTGGCGGGATGGTATCCCTTGAGCTTCTTGATGTTGGGGCCGAGGAAGGGCTCTTTGCGGAGCTGGGGGTAGACGTACTCAGCGAGTTTCTTCCGAATGAGTGTCGAGGTCCCGGAGGGAAGCTTGACGAGCCTCCGCTGGAACTCGTCGGTTTCGAATAGGCGGAACTCAGACAAAGCGTCCCCGTCCAGCTCGGGCGTCCTTGGCTCCGCGTTTCAGGCTTTGGGTGAGATCAGCGTTCGCCTTGATCTCCGCCATCTCGAATTCATCCACGAACTGACCCGATTCAAGGTAGCGGTTGGCTGCGGTCTCGATGAAGTTTGAGAGGGGGCGGTTTTCGCGCTGGGCGCAAGCGCGGAACCGCTCGTAGGTTTCTTCGGGCAATCTCAGGGTGACGGTTTTGGACATGGGGTACCTCGCTTCAATTGTGTTTGAATAGAATACAAACGAATACGTGGGTGTCAAGTGTGTATGTGGATTCGGCATGCTCAGGGCAGGGGGCAGGAAGCACTATCGGGGGGCCCTCCTCCGGCAAGCCGGAGGAGGAGGGGGGGGGGGGTGGGGGCGGGCGTTCGCGTTGAGGGGAAG
>CBFGVE010000093.1:0-7976 GCA_965651915.1 uncultured bacterium | reverse complement strand
TCCGCGATGAAAAGCTCGCCGCCTACCCCCGCACCCCCAAGGCGATCCGCGAGCACATCGCCGAGTACTACGCGATGGTCACCCACATGGACGAGCGCATCGGCGACATCATCCGCGCGATCGAGGAGCGCGGCGAGTGGGACAACACCATCGTCGTCTACACGGCGGACCACGGCCTCGCGGTGGGGCAGCACGGGCTGCTCGGCAAGCAGAGCCTCTACGACCACAGCGTGCGCATCCCGCTGATCATGCGCGGCCCCGGCATTCCCGCCGGCATCCGTCCCAGCGGCCCCTGCCTGCTGATGGATGCGCACCCCACGGTATGCGAGCTGGCCGGCGTGCCGGTCGCTCCGACGGTTGAGGCCCGGAGCCTGGTGCCCGCCCTGCGCGATCCCTCGCTACCCGGCCGCGAGACCATCTTCTTCGCCTACCTCGGCCTCCACCGCGGCGTGCGCGTCGGCGGATGGAAGTGGATGGAATACCGGGTGCCCGGCCAGGCCCCGCGGTGCCAGCTCTTCCACGTGGCGGAAGACCCCAGCGAACTGCGCGACCTCTCCGAAGACCCCGCCCAGCAGGAACGCATCGCCGAACTCCGGGCCATCCTGCGCGAGCAGGCCGACCTCCACGACGACCGAGCGACGCCGTGGGGCCAGGACTTCTGGGGCCAGGGCGACTAGTTTTTCTGACGGGATGAACAGGATTCACAAGATCAGCCCGCTGATGCTTTGCTCCACCCAATCCTGACCATCCTGTAATCCTGTCTAGAATATTTCGAGAACCTTGTACCAGTGCGTACACGCCGCAATGCGAACGCGATAGAGGCCATCATAGTGGAAATCGAAAACGTTGCGCTGCGTTTCTCATGCCACCCCGCCTCGGGCCGCTTCCTAATTACCGGCCAGTCCGAGGGCTATCTTCTCTCCTGCGAAGGCCGGCTCGATGGAGGCGGCGGCGAGGCCACGTCAGGCCCCTGCACCCATCCCCGCTTCGGCGCGGGCCAGGCCATCGCCATCCGCCAGGCGGATGGCGGCGAGGTTTCGCTTGAACTCTACCCCGAGCTGCCCTTCGCGCTGCTGCGCCGCACCGTGCGGAACGGCGGGCGCGAGCTGCTGGACCTTCCCTGCGCCACCGTGGCCAACCTGGCCCTCGACCTGGGGCGTCCGCCCGCCGCGCTGTGTACCCTGGGCACCGGCGGACTCCTTCCCCCCGACGAAAATCCCGGCAGCTACGCCCTGCTCGCCTGCGCCGATCCCGAAACCCGCCGCGGCGTCGTTGCCGGCTGGGTGTCGCAGGACCGCGGAAGCGGCGTCCTGTTCTCCTCGGTCAAGGACGGCCGGGTCGACTTCAAGGCCCAGATCGACTACGGCCACCTCCGCATTCCTCCCGGCGAATCGGCCGAGCTGGAAACCCTCTCCATCGGACTCTTCGACGACGCCCGCATTGGCCTCGAGCGCTACGCCGACGCGGTGAAGCGCTACTACGCCATCGCGCTGCGTCCGCGCCAGGCCACCTACTGCACCTGGTATGCCGACGAGAACGGCGGGGCGGGCAGCGAGGCCTCCACCATCGAGCTGGCCCGCTTCATCGCGCAGGAGCTGAAGGACTTCGGCCTCGAAGTCATTCAGATCGACGACAAATGGCAGGACGGCCCGGCCCTCGACGGCCCCACCCGGGGCTTCGAGCAGCCGCGTCCCAATGGGCCCTATCCCCGGGGATTCGGCGCGGTCCACGCCGAGACCGAGCGGCTGGGCCTTACCCTGGGTCTCTGGTGGATTCCCTTTGGCCGCAACCATGCCGACCCGGCCTGGGCGGACCGCCAGGACTGGTTCGCCCGCTGGGCCGATGGCACCCCGATGAAGACCCGCGCCTTCGGCGGCACCTGTCTCGATCTCACCCATCCCGCCGTGCAGGAGCACCTCGCCACCCTCGCCCGCCGCTACCGCGAGTGGGGCATGACCTACTTCAAAATGGACGGGCTGTGGACCGGGACGGCCACCGAGCTGACCTACATCTGCGACGGCTACCTGGACGAAGTCATGTCCAACGTAGCCCCCTTCCACGATCCGTCGAAAACCCAGATCGAGGCCTACCGCGACGGGCTCCGGCTCATTCGGGAGCAGGCGGGCGGCGACGTCTTCTTCTCCGGCTGCGCGGTCAGCCAGAACATGCGCAGCTTCGGCGGATCGTTCGGGCTGGTGGACGCCATGCGCATCGGCCCCGACTTCAACCACGACAAGCTCGGCATCAAGACCGGTCCGATCCGCGCCTCCCGGCTCTACTTCCTGAATGGCCGGGTGTGGTGGAACGACCCCGACCCCACCAAGGTGCGGGCCTCGGACGCGGCGAGCGCCGCCGACAGCGGGGCCAGCGGAGCGGTGACGCTCGACCTCGCGCGGCTCACCACCTCCTTCACCGCGACCACCGGCCAGTTCTTCCTCCTCAGCGACTGGCTGCCCAAGCTCCCGCCCGAGCGGATCGAGGTGCTGCGGCGGACGATGCACTCGCACGACGCCGAGGTGCGGCCCATCGACTACTTCGACCGTTTCCTGCCCGCCCTCTGGCTGCTCGCGGACGCGGCCGGCGGGGTACAGCGGCAGGTGCTCGGCCTGTTCAACTGGGAGAAGGAGACGCAGACCCTGGGCGAGACCCTGGCCAAGTCCGGGCTCGATCCGCAGCGGACCTACCACGCCTTCGACTTCTGGGAAAACCGGCTGCTGCCGGATGTGCGCGGAGCCTTCACCTACGAGCTGCCCCCGGAATCCTGCCGCATCGTCGCACTACGCGCCGACGAGGGGCGTCCCGTGCTGCTGAGCACCTCGCGCCACATCACCCAGGGGGTGATCGACGTAATTAAGGAACGCTGGGAGGACGCTACGCTTAGCGGCGCGTCGAAGGTGATCGGCGGCGACCCCTACGAACTGCGCATCCGGCTGCCCGAGGGCTGGACCCCGGACAAGGTCGAGGCCGACGTACCCGCCGACACCGCCGAAGAACCCGGCCTCCTCCGCATCACCCTCCGCAGCCCCGAGACTCAAGAAATCGCCTGGTCCGCCGCCTTCGCGAACTGAGCCACCCCCCTCGTCGTCCCGAGCATTGCGCCAATCGCCATCGAATTACACCGACCCAGCATTATTTTGAGGGATCGGCAAGATTCGCCACCCTAAAAAATCCACCACTCGCCAATTATCGCTTAACATCATCCGCACCGCCCGCTAGGTTAGTCCCTCCGATGCCGGGCAGGTGGCCCGGGGGGGACGTTTGGATGCAGAGGTTGAAGTGATGGCGGAAGGATACTGGATGAGGACAGGGATTTCGTTCTGGCGGACGGCCGCCGCCGCAGGCATGGCCCTCGCGGGCACCGCGCTTCTCAACCCCTTCGCCCTGGTGGCCCTGGCCCCCGCCGCGCTGGAGAAGGCACAACCCCCGGTGGACCCCGCGCGCTACGCCGCGCTGATGGAGGGGCTGGTCCGCAGCCCGGAGGACCTCGCCGACCGCTACGCCGCGCAGGCCGTCGAGGACTACCAGAGGACGCTCGCCCTGTCCGAACCGGACGAAGGGCCCATGATGATGCTCATGGGCGGCCCGGACGAACTGCGCATCGCCTCCCTGACCCTCCAGACCAACGGCCTTCTGGTGGGCATCGCCTGCCCCGAGGGCTTCACCAACACGGTGGACGTGTTCACGACCAGCCTCCTCGCTGAAGGCGTGTGGGACGTGGCCGAGACCGGTCTGGTCCCCGACGGAACGAACACGCTGCTCTGGCTGCACCCCGGCTCGGCGGACTTCGAGGCCATCACCGCCGGCGACGGCCAGACCGACACCGACACCGACGGGCTTGCCGACGCCCACGAGCTTCTCGTCCACGGAACAGCCCCGGAAAACGCGGACAGCGACGGCGATGGCATCCCCGACGGATGGGAGTTCCTCAACGGCCTCGACCCGCTCGACCCCGCCGACGCGGCGGGCGACGCCGACGGCGATGACCTGTCGAACCTTCGGGAATACCAGCACGGCACCGACCCGTTCCTGGGGGACACCTCCGGCGACGGGATGCTGGACGGGCAGGCGACCGGGCTGGGACTCGACCCGCTCGGTTCCCACTCCCTGAGTTCCGTGCCGCCCTCGGGCGTCGAGACCTCCTACCGCCACCGGGTGGCCGAGCGGCATAAGTTCGGCCAGTGGGAGTCGTTCATCCCCACCAACCCGCCGGTCTTCTACACCCGGCTCGTGCGGACGGTCGAATCCATCCACTCCAGCGAAAGCGCATCCGGCGAGCGGATATACAGCTTGAACCTGACCGTGGCGCCCGGGGACCTGTCCATATCCGGGACCGCCGCCGGCACGGGCTACTGGGAAACGCCGCTGTGGTCGTGGAACTTATCCCTGTCCGCCGGGTGGACGGGCGGCCAGGGGACCGAGGTTTCCGCCTACACGGAGGACGGGCACAGTGTTGTCACAACCAACTCGTTCTGCGGGGTCGGCTACATGGACGCGCTCCAGGAGGGGCAGCACGGGGCCTACGGCGAGGCGAACTTCGCCTCCTGGCCGTCCAGCGCCACGCTCGAGGCGACCTTGCGCCGCTGGCAGGGGTCCGAGGAGGGCGACACGTGGGACTTCGCCTACGAACTGCACGACGAGTACACCACGGAAGTGCTGGCCTCGCTCGGCGGGGACGACCTGGCCTCCCTCGGGGCGACGCATCCCTGGCCGGACCTGGAGTGGGGCGACGAGGTGCGCCGGATCAGCACGGGCGATCCGTGCAGCCCGCTGTCCACGGAAACGAACGCCTCCTGGGTCTATACGCATCCGGCGCGCTACCTTTCCGCCAACGAGGTGGTCCACAGCCTGCGCGACACCTCCTACAGGTTCAGCCTCGGCACGGCGTCGGGAGAGGTCTACCGGCTCGCGTGGCTGGAGGTCTTCGAGCCCGACGCGGAGACGAACCCCGGGGCGACGAACCAGGTGCTGGCCGTCCGGTCGGTCCTGTTCGTGGGCACCGGAGAAACCGTCCACATCGGCAATCCCGGGCACGATCCCGCGTCGGCCTACGCCGCGCTGGAAGGCCCGGGGAGGGATCACGACTTCGTCCTGCAGCCCCCGCCCCCGGAGCTGGGCAACGGGTCCGTTGTGGTCACTATTCTATCTGCCCGGCTCGTCCCCGACTGGAATCGCGATAAGAAAATCGACTCCTCAGACGAGAACCAAGCGACCGCCTCCAACCCCTTTCGGTTCTGGAAGAACGACGACGATGACCAGGGAGCCGATAGCGGGAATGACATTCCCGGAAGCGGTTGGTCGGACTCTGGCGACAGTCAGGTTGATGGTGTGCGTGACCTGATTGACTTCTTTCCGCTCTTCCTTGATCTGAAAGACGCCCTTGACCTGCTTGGGACGACCGACTTCACCTACGCCCTGCAGTACAATCTTGGAGGCATTGGCTTTGTGTATACAGACCTAGCGCCCGCAAATGCCGGGGATTATCTGACCAACCACACGACCGCCGAGAGCCTGGCGGAACTGGCGGTAAACGTCGTCACTGGGTTCGGAAACGGCAAGGTCTTGGATACGACTTTCCTGACGGCCATCCAGAACAGCGGAAAAGGTGTCATCCTAGTAGAGGCCGACTTCTCAGGGACAGACCCCCTTGTTCTCAACATCATTGACTCCAGCGGCATAATCGCATGCTCGGTAAATCTTGAGCTGAGCATCTCCGGCGTCGAGGACATGTTCAGGCATGTAAATCTGGCTGACAATCTCGATTCCTCCGAAAATCAGACCGTTACCGTTCCGGACCGATTTACCGGCCCTGGGCAAGATCCCACGAACCTGCCTGACAGCCTGAGTAACGGGAGCAATTTTGTTTTTTTACATGGGTACAAGGTGGACCAGAACGAGGCCAGAGGTTGGAATGCAGAAATCTTCAAGCGACTGCATCAAGCAGGTTCGCGAGCCAAGTTTACCGGGGTGACTTGGCATGGGAATACCGGAGCGAACTATCACAGGGCTGTAGTCAATGCGATGGTGACTAGTGAAAACTTGGCCAGTCAATTGTCGTTTCTATCCGGGGAAGTGACAATCGGTGCTCACAGCCTTGGAAACATACTGGTCTCTGAGGCCATCGTAAACAATGGATTCACCCCCGACCGCTATTTTATGTTTAACGCTGCAGTAGCCATTGAAGCTTACGATGCAAACCAAGTCAGCGGTCAGGGAGGCGTGGACATGGAGGATAATATGAGGCACCCTGATTGGAGTGGGTATACGAACCGACTGTTGGCCAGTAAATGGCATGAGTTATTCCCGAACGATAATCGGCAGGACCTCGGATGGGGCAATCGATTCTCAACCATTGATTCATCGACGGATGTATTTAACTTTTATTCTGAAGGAGAAGACGTTGTGCAGAATGCAGACGGGTCTGTTCCGGGTCTCATTGGTGATGCTTTCCTAGGAAACGGAAGATTGGCTTGGGCTCTTCAGGAGATGATTAAGGGGTTGGATGGGCCGCTTGGGCTGTACGCTTACAACTTGACAATGCCCGATCAACATGCAGGCTGGCAGTTTAATCCTGCGTATGACACCAGCGGCATCTTACTCGGCACTCAACCGCCGGATCCAGCATCCGCGTCATTGTTGACAGATGCCGAGCTTCGAACAAATCCTTTTTTCGAGCCTTTCATCGGGGCTGGTCAAGGCCAAGCGGGGCGCTTCGCAAGCTATGACGGTGCACTGTTGCTTGCTCCATTAGGCGATTCGGAGGCAAACACGCAGGCCGCACTGAAGGAAACGCAGTATAAGATTCTTGCTGAAGCGATTCCAGCACGGTCCTTTGCGGCAGCGTCAAATGAAGTCAATAAATTCAACCCACCCGTAGGGCCCTCCAGGAATATTCATATGCATGGATTACAAAATGGATGGCCTTCGAGTAGGCCGAATACTAATTGGTTACACAGCGACTTGAAGAATATAGCCTTCTCTTATGTCTACAAATTTTACAACCGGGTTATTCAAGAGGGAGGTCTCGATGCTCCGTAAAGAAAAATGCTACAATCTTTTGGGTCTATTGTGCATGGCTATTTGTCACTGGAGTTACGCGGAGGTCTTTGCACCTCCTCAAGTGACCATCAGCGTCATGGTTGTTGACGAAGTAGGGTCTCCCGTCGAAGGGGCAGAGGTCCAAGGGCTTTTCAAAGGTCTACGAGCCGCTGTGGACGATTCGATAGTTAAGAAGCTAAGCGATTCAGTGGGCTTGACTCAACTTTCCGGAAGATCCCGCTTTCCGGTTTCGGTTACGGTCAAGAAGGATGGGTATTACTCCTCCAATCAGGAGGTTGCAACCGTTAAATGGGATAAGGAGACTCAAAAGAACATCTACTCAGACGAAGAGGTTACGCTTGTTTTGCGCGATGTTCGTAATCCAATTCCTATGTACGCCTATGAGTTTGACGCGATCCTTGGAGGTGTATCTGAGGAAAGAGGCTTTGACCTCGTTAAGAATAATTGGGTTGCCCCCTGGGGCGATGGAGTTGTGACGGACTTAATTTTCAAGGTGACCGGGTATTTTAGGGACTACAGTGATAATGACTCTACCTTGGCACTGTCCTTTGCTAACGAGGAGGATGGCATCCAGTCATTTACTCCGCATGCTCAAAGTGATTTTGCATCTCCCTACACGGCGCCTATGGATGGATATAGGCCTGGTATATCATGGCGAAAAATGAAGCAGGTAATTCTGGACCCTTCCGGGAAAAGTATCAGGAAGCAGATTGATGTTATCGATGAAACTGCGACTAGTACAGACTTTATTTTCCGAATACGCACCTCACTGAATGAAGATGGTAAAGTTGTATCAGCGCATTACGGGAAAATATATGGTCGCTTCAAGTTCGCTGGTGCTAGTAATGAAGGAACTTTCATTCGAGGATTTCAGGTCTACCTGAATCCCTCCGTAAATGATCGCAATCTTGAGTGGGACC
>CBFGVE010000092.1:0-7976 GCA_965651915.1 uncultured bacterium | reverse complement strand
GATTTGCAGGGAGGTCGTTTTAGTGAATCCATAGCCCAGTTTAACCGGGCGCTGCGCGACATTCCTGTCCGCGCGGCGACCGACGAGGATCGGGCTCGGGCAACCCGTGGGTTAGCCGAGGCGAACTTCCGCATTGCCGAGCGGCAGTGGGAGGCCTACGTGGATACCCGCTCCGGCGAGGCGTTTAGCGACGCAATTGCCAAAGTGGATCTGGCCCTCGCGCAAGACCCCACCCATCGGGCCGCTCTGCGGCTCAAGGACCGACTCACCCGGGAAATGGAACGAGGTCCCCGCCGGCAGCCGGTGAAGGAACAGCAGGAAGTGATAGCCAAGGCGTCTTCTGTCGAGGAACTGCTCCTGCGCGGTCGCGAGTATTTCGAGGCGGGCGAATACCAAACGGCCGAAAATCTGTTCAAACAGGTGTTGTTGATCGATGAAACAAACCGTTCGGCGGTTCGGTTTCTCAAGCGCCTGGCCGATATGAAATACGCAGCGAATACGCGCGAAATGTTCATGGCTAAGACGGATATGATGTCCGATGTACGGAGCAAGTGGAATCCTCCGATTCGCATTCCCCAGGAGGGCGGACAAGGAATACAGGATGGAAGATTGCAGCCCGGTGTTGTTCCTCCGAGCGACCTTCTGGAAAAGAAAATGGCCAGCATCACAATTCCCTCGATGCAGTTCCGCCAGGCAAATATCCAGGACGTGATCACCTTCCTGGTCGATGCGAGCGTAGCGCAGGATCCGGACGGGGTTGGAATCAACGTTATTCTGCACCTGAGCGCTCCGGGCGAGTCGCAAGCTGCCGCTCCCGCTGCGGCGACTCCCTTCGCCGATCCATTTGGCGCTGACCCCTTTGCCGACCCATTCGGTGGTGGTGCGGCAGCACCCGCCCCGGAGGCTCCAGCACAGATGGATGCGGGAAGCGATGCCAACATCCCCAAGATCACCCTGAGCCTACGCCGAGTATCTTTCCTCGATGCGATCCGCTATGTTACCGAGGTCGCAGGACTCAAGTACCGCATCGAAGGCAACGTGGTGATTGTGACGACCGAATCAACCGTGATTGGCACGGTGCAGACCAAAATTTACCCCGTGCAGCCCTCCTTCATGGATTTGGTTATTGAAGAACGGGAAAATGCAGGCGAGGATCGTACTGGCGCTGGCGGTGGCGAGTTCATCGCTATCGGCGCTCGTTCCACCACGATGACCCGGGGCGACGTCCGTGAGTTCTTTGTTAAGGCGGGTGTTCCGTTCCCTCGTGGAACCTCGGTGGTTTTCAACCCTTCGATTAGCTCCCTCATCGTGGCGAACACATCGGAAAACCTGGCGATTTTCGAGCGCATTCTTTCGCAGATCAATGTGATTCCGCCGCAGATCGAGATTGAGGCGCGCTTTATCGAAGTCATTCAGTCAGACCTCAAGCAGGTGGGTCTTGAGTGGATACTCAACGACAATTACGAATTTCTGCAGAAAAAGGGTGGGGGACCCTTTGGATCAACCGAGACTGTGCAGGTCGATGCTAGTTCGGCCGGGTTTACTGGTGCGAATCGATTCTTCAGCGCTGGCCCCACCGGCGTGGGTGCAAATTCCCGGCTTGGCTCGACTGAAACGCCGGCCTTCCTTGGCAGCATTCTGAGTATCTCCAGTGTGCTGACGAACCCCGAACTGCAAATGGTCCTTCACGCGATCGACCAGAGTGGCAACGTGGACGTTCTGTCTTCCCCACGCGTGACCACCCGAAACGGAGTGAATGCACAAATCCAGGTCGTTCGTGAAATTATCTACCCGAACGAGTTCACCTCGCAGGCGACTGGTGGCGACAGCATCAATCTCGTCCCGGTTGATTTCGAAGGCGATTTTGTCGGTGGCCAGAATATCGTTATTTTCCCGGCCGCGTTCGAAACCCGCGAAACAGGTGTTATCCTCAACGTGACCCCGACCGTGGGACCCGACGGCTATACCATCGAGCTGACGCTGGCCCCCGAGGTCGCCGAACTGGTGGACTGGATTCAGTACGGAACGCCGCCCTTCAACATCCCGCAGCCGGTGTTCGCCAGCCGAAAGGTTACGACTAGCATTAACATTTGGGACGGCCAGACTGTGGTCATGGGTGGCCTGATCAAGGAAGACCTCACCACGATCCGCGACAAAATCCCCTTGCTCGGGGACATCCCGCTCATCGGCCGCCTGTTCCGCACCGATGGAGAGCGTAGCAAGAAGGAGAACCTCCTAATCTTTGTTACGGCCCGAATCGTGGATCCAGCAGGCAATCCTATTCGCCAAACCCGCGATCTCGGCAACCTGAGCTTTCTGCAGCAGGATGCCCAGCCGCAGGAGTAGATTTCTCGCCCAGCCATTAAACGGGTGAAGTGATGTCGTGTGTGTTCGGCGGCGGCCATCAGGCCCCGCCGGGCGCGCACCTACTTGATCCCCAACGTGGACGATCCTTGGCGGTGCCGTTAAGGCCCAGACCTCCACCCCCTCCCGCCCCATGCGCCCAGTCACTATTCCGCTTCGGTCACTTGCCTTTTGTATAGGCTTGGTCCTGGTATTTCTTTCGGGAGTGGCAATCAGGCACACCGTATTGGAGGCCCAATACAAGCGCCATGGCCGAGATATGCCATTCACCCTGGAAAGTGCACTTCACTACAGCCTGCTCGAAGCCTACGATCTTCTCGGCTATATGCCTCGCCACGAATACGGAATCCAGTATCCTGAAGGCGTCGACTTGTGGGAGACCTACTCGGTGGGGTCGGAGTACGTAGTGGCGCCGCTGGCAGGGTTACTTCCTGGCAGCCTTTCATTTGCAGAGAGGGTCCGCTTGGTCTACATCCTGTGGTTTTCTCTTGGTATTCCTTTCTTCGCCCTATGGGTATGGGCGCTCAGCGGGTCTCGGCTTGGGGGGCTTGCATCCGCTCTGCTTTACGGTGTTTGCACCGCAGCGGTCATTCGTTCTACCGGCCAGGAAATTTCCCGGGAAAATTTTGCCATCCCTCTTCTTGTCGGACACTTGGCCGCCGCCGCATGGACGGGGAGAGGCGTGGGAGGCAGGAAGAAAATTCTGCTTGAAGTCACGTCGGCCCTGCTTCTGGCGGTCGCGCTCGTTACCTGGGACATGATTCAGTTCTATTTGGTGTTCTGGGCTGGCGCAGGATTGGTAGGAGTGCTGCGAGCCAGGTCCGTTTCCCGGTCGTTCCTTGTTCATGCCGGAGTGCTTGTGGCGGTTGGCTGGGTCAATCCCTATTTGCGGACCCATGGTTTTCTCCAGTCGCCAACGATGCTGATGGCTTATGGAGCGGTTCTTGCCTCATTGGCGACAAAACTGACATTGGGGAATTCTGGTCGGGAAAGGGGGCTACGCTGGGCGCTTGCACTTGGACCGGTAGTGGTTGGACTCGTGCTGGCCCAGCTCTACTCCTCCCACTACGGGCATTTCGCCGACTTGCTGTGGGCGAAGCTGCGCTTTCTCAATGAGAAGCCGGAGGACCCCCTGCTCTTGAACTTCAATCAGCGGATTATGTGGGTTCCAGCGTTAGATTCGGCGACCTGGCGCTTGACAAGCCTGCTGTTTCCCGTACTATGGCTCCCGACCCTCGCAGCAGGTGTGTTCGTGCTGGTCCGCAGGGGTCTTCGCCGCCAACCTGGCGTCGCCCTTCTCCTTCTATTGTTCGTCTCTTCGCTCCTCGCCTACGTTTTATTCGTCCGGTTCCACGTCTACCTGGCTCTGTTTTCGGTGGCACTCGTCGGCGTTACGTTTGGCGGAATGGGGCGTTGGGGTAGGGGTATTGCGGCGGGTATTGTTGGGCTGGTGGCCTTGGCAGAGACCTCGATCACGGTGAAGGACCCGTTGAGCCTGGGGCGAGGCAATGTGTACTATCGGGAGCTGAAGGGATTGACCGAATGGATGGCGGAGCATGCGGCACCGGAGGCGGTTGCGGCCAATTTTACGGTTAGCGGACCTATTTTCGCCTACGCAGGCTGCCCGGTCGTCATGCATCCGAAATTCGAAACGCAATCGATCCGGGATCGGGTGCAGAGCTATGTGGAGGCCCTGTACACAGGGACCGAGGAAGATTTTCGCAATTGGATGGAAGCGCATGGAGCCCGGTACTATGTGCATTCCATGGGGGAATTCTCACCGCAAAGTCCTGAGCAGCAAATGCGTTATTTCGCTGGTATGCTCGACCCGCCCGAGTCGTCGCCTGCCCGCCTGTTCGAGTTCCGCCCGGAACAGGGACGTTGGTTTCATTTTGTATGGGGAAATCACAAATACAGAGTGTTTCGCGTGCAGTTCGCCCGCGATATCGAACTGGCCCAGGACTCATTGGAGTTGGCCCGCGATGCGTTCGAGCGCGGCCAGCTAGACGAGGCCGAGTTTCGGGCCCGGGAGGCCATTCAATTGGATCCGGGCGAACAGGAGGCTTTCCGTATCCTGGGGCATGCGGAGCGGCTGCGTGCGATGGGCTTTGGAGGCGCCTCAGCGGATGAACACGAGGAGCGCTAGGGGCGTCGCTGTGGGAATTACCGGGGGAATCGCCTGCGGAAAATCCGAGGTGGCGAGGATGCTTGCGGCCAGAGGGGTGGAGGTGCTGGACACCGACGATGTCGCCCGGGCGCTGCTGGCCAAGGGGACGGATGAATCGAACGCGGTGGTCGACCGCTTTGGGCCGGGAATTCTCAGGTTGAATGGGGAGATCGACCGTTCGCTTCTGGGTCGGATTGTTTTTGCCGATGAGGAGGCGCGAGAGGATCTCAACCGTCTTCTGCATCCAGAAATCAGGAGAAGGTGGGTGGTGTGGAGAGATGAGCAGAGGACTTTGGGGCACCCATGCGCGGTGGTGATCTCTCTGCTGTTTGAGACAGGCATGGACGAAGGGTGGGATATCATTGTGTGCGTGTCTTCGCCAATAAGCGTGGTGAGAGACAGGCTGGCCGCCCGGGGCCTCGGCCGGGAGGAAGCTGACCAGCGTATTGTGGCGCAATGGCCGCTGAAAGAAAAGGAACGCCGGTCGGACATAGTAATCAACAACAACCATTCGCTAGAAGATCTTGAGCGTCAAGTACAGGGCTTGGTCGCAAGAATTGGAGAAAAAGGAGCAACGTTATGATGAACGATTCGAAGCCCCCCCGCAGTGGCCGCCGGTCCCGCGGAAGAAACTATGGCAACCGCAAAAATAAGCAGCGTGGAAATTACGGAAATCCCATGCACCAGCAGGGGCCGATGGGTCCTATGGGACCGCTTCCACAAGATGACGGGGATTACGACGACTACGTGCAGCCCGAAAGCTCCCACCGCGATGGTCCCGTCCTGAAGCTTCATGAGCTACAGCTCAAGACCGTACCCGAGCTGATCACCATCGCCGAGGGGCTGGGCGTGACCGATGCGGCGGGACTTCGCCGCCACGAGATCACGTTCGAAATTCTGAAAGGAACCGCGCGAGCGGGCGGTACCATGTTCGGGCGGGGCATTATGGAGAGCCTTCCCGACGGTTTCGGATTTCTTCGCTCGCCGCACTTCAACTATTTGCCCTGTCCGGAGGACATCTACCTATCTCCCTCGCAGATCCGGCGCTACGGGCTTCGCACCGGCGACTACGTGGAGGGTGAAATACGTTCCCCGCGCGAGAAGGAACGATTCTTCGCCCTGCACCGTGTCGATTCGGTGAACGGTTCTTCCCCCGAGGCATCGCGGAATAAGATTCCTTTCGGCGACTTGACTCCGCTGTTCCCCACCCGTCGGCTTATCCTCGAAACCACGCCAGACAAGGTTTCCATGCGGGTGATGGACCTTCTGACCCCGATTGGGATGGGGCAGCGCGGCTTGATTGTGGCCCCTCCCCGCACCGGCAAAACCGTGCTCATGCAGGAAGTGGCCAACAGCATTAGCGCCAACAACCCCGATGTGAAGCTGATCATCCTGCTGATCGACGAACGCCCCGAGGAAGTGACCGACATGCAGCGCAACACCAAGGCCGAGGTGCTCAGCTCGACGTTTGACGAGCCCCCCGAGCGCCACGTCCAGGTTGCCGAAATTGTTATCGAGATGGCCAAGCGTATGGTCGAGTCTGGCCAGCACGTCGTCATCCTGCTCGACAGCATCACACGTCTGGCGCGGGCCTACAATACACTCCAGCCGCATAGCGGAAAGATTCTGTCAGGCGGTGTGGATGCCAACGCGCTGCACAAGCCCAAGCGCTTCTTCGGTGCGGCGCGCAACACCGAGAATGGAGGATCCCTCACCATTCTGGCCACGGCGCTGATCGATACCGGAAGCCGCATGGACGAAGTGATCTTCGAGGAATTCAAAGGCACCGGAAACATGGAGCTTTGCCTCGACCGCTCTCTGGTTGACAAACGTATCTTTCCTGCCATCAATGTGGAGAAGTCGGGTACCCGCAAGGAGGAAAACCTCCTGCACCCCGACGAACTGGAAAAAATATGGATTCTGCGCCGGGCGCTAAAGGATGTGCCCTCGGTCGAGGCGATGGAGCTCCTCATCAACCGGCTGAAGAAAACCCGCAGCAACGCAGAGTTTCTCATGTCGCTCCAGAACGTGTAGGCCATGCTGCTCAACCAGGAATACCGCCCCCCGCTGCAGCTTCGGCTGCGCGCCCGCCATATTCCGGCGGCCGGCCTGGCTATCGCGGGGTCGCTACTCCTGCATACGGGTTTGATACGGTATACCCCTGCGGTGACGCTGAGTCGGGTCTACGACGAAGAGTCATCGCGGGCGCCCATCCCCACTGTCCTGAAGGATATCCAGCTACACAGCGATGTGAAGCTGGATCGGCCTGAGCGCTTCCAGCCTGAGCATCCTGACGCCGCTGGAGGGGCGGTGCGCGATTTTGACGACTATGCCAAGGCTTTGGCCACGCTGATGCCGCAAGCTCTTCCGGAGGCTCCGCTGGCTGATCTCCAGGGAGGTCTTGCGGCAGTGGAGCCCGTGCCCGAACTGCCCGATCCGGTCCCGTTTGCCCCTCGCCAGGAGATCGTCCGCATTCAGGAGGCACTTCTCGCCGACGAGGTCGCTTCGCTGCCACGCCGCTATGTCTCTGATTTGGAAAGATTGGCGGTCGCTCCCGATATTACGCTGCCGGTCGACCTGGCCTTGCCGGATGCGCAGACGGCTCTTTCCGCAGGAATCGCCAATCCCCTGGGCGATTCGCCCACCCGGGGCGCCGTTGGTCTTCCTTCCTTGGGCCTAGGCGTTCCAGCCCCCGAGCCTGTAGCCCACGCCACCTTGCAGGAGACCGCATCCCTGGTGGACGAAGCAAGCGAGGAAATATCCGATATTCCGCCGGTTGAGCAGCTCCTGCTGCTTGGCGTCTCGACCTACCGGGGGGCCTCTGATCCCCACACCTACTTCCGACTTTCCCTCGAGCGCGCCGGGCCCGAAGCTCTTCCGGTGCTGCCTCGGGATGTCCTGCTAATCCTCGATGCATCCCACAGCATGACCCAGCGCAAGCTCGACTATTTCAAGACAGGGCTGCTCCGCTGGCTGGATTCGCTCGCTCCCCAGGATCGGTTCAATGTCATGGTGTTCCGCGACCAGGTGTCCTGGTGCTTCGACGACTGGGTCGCGGCCACCGGGCCTTCCAAGACGCGCGCCCGCATTTTCATCGAGGAGCTCAAAGCCCGTGGGCGTACCGACCTGTTCGCCTCCCTCGCGCCCCTTAGTCGTATTCCGCGAATCGAGGGAAGGCCGGTCATCGCGGTGCTGGGTACCGATGGGCGTCCGACGATGGGCATGGTGGACAGTTCGGATATCATCGTGAACCTCAGCAGGCTCAACCAGGGCCACGTCTCGGTGTTCGCCCTGGGCGGTGGGACCCGGGTCAACCGCTATCTGCTCGAAATGCTGAGTTTCGGCAACCGAGGGGACTCCCTGATCGTGGAGCAGGATGAGAACATACCTCAGGCCTTGGAAGAATGGGCCCGCCGACTCGGACAGCCCGTGCTCACCGACCTCC
>CBFGVE010000091.1:0-8048 GCA_965651915.1 uncultured bacterium | reverse complement strand
ATGAGCTGGAGCGGCTTCGAGGAGAAGGAGGTGATGGCATCGAGGGCCAGGCTGGCGGCCTTCCATACGGGGTACTTTGTCTCCCCTGACGCCCGCGCCGCGCGGTCGTAGACCACCGCGCACTGGCGGAAGCCCAGCCAGGAGGTCATTCCCCGAAGGTACCTATGGGTTTCGCGCATCGACCGGAGGGCTTCGACCACCTTGCGGTCGAGCAGGCGGAAGTCGCCGGCATCGACCGGCACATCGACGGTGCTCAGCGACCGGAAGATGCGGTAGAAGCTGGCGGAAAGGAGTTTCTTGGTGGCCCGCTCGCCGGCCCGCTTGCGCCGGACGGCGTAGACAACTTCGGCCCCGGCGCGCCACTGGGCTGCGAGTTCGGGGATGACCTCGGGCGGATCCTGGAGGTCGGAGTCGATGATCACGACGGCCTCTCCCCTGGCGTGGTCGAGTCCGGCGGTGATCGCGGCCTGGTGGCCAAAGTCGCGGGTGAACTGGAGCAGCCGGATGCGGGGGTCCTTTATCCGGGCCGCTTCAAGCACGGCGCAGCTTCCATCGGTGCTGCCATCGTCGATAAAAACAAACTCGGCCTCCTCGGGGAGCGCGTCGAAGACCTTGCACAGCCGCTCGTGGAGGACGGGCAGGTTCGCCTCCTCGTTGAGGAAGGGGATGACGATGGAGATGGTTCGCGGGTCGTTCATGACGCAAGGCTAGCAGATGCGGAACGGCATCGCATCAACTTTCATTTGGCTGGCGGGGGCACCGGTTGCACGGCGACGGTGGCGGCGAGCAGCGGGGCCTGGGCGGATCCCGAAAGCTCGCGGAGCTGAATGCGCCGGACGCCGGGCTGGAGCATTAGCGGCCGGCTCGTCCAGGTATGGATCTGGTTGGCGGGGAAAATCGCGGTGTCGCCATGGCTGGCGACCCGGCTGCGCGGCGGGGTTGGGGCGACTCCGCGCAGCGCGACACGCACCTCCCGAGGCTGGTCCTCAAGATTCCATAGCTCGATCTCGGCTTCGTCCAGCATGATGCGCCACAGGTGGTAGTCCTGGGTTCCGACCGATTTCCAGCCTGCGCCGAACAACGCGTAGATCGTCTGGCCTTTGGCCCTCATCTTCTCGGCGATGTCTTCGGGAAGATTGTAGAGGATGACCCCGCTGTAGGCATCGGGACTGTCCACGGCGGGGAGGGACATGCGGTAGTTCATGCCGAGTTGGGAGAGTCGGTAGGCGCGCGAATCGGTGATTTGTTCGCGGCGCGCGAAGCGGGCGTGGATATCAGTCCAGGGGCCGACCTTGGGGTGGTCCCACAGGTGCTTCTCCTCGAAAAGCGCTGCCCCTGGATTGCGGTCGAGGAAGTCGAGCACCCGGGCGCGGAACTGGGTGCCATGGTAGTGCTCGGGAATTTGGTTGGGGGAGGCGGAAGTGAAGTGGACCTTCCGTGGAGCGTGTACCCGGAATTCGTTGAAGGCGGTGAAGTAGCGGTCGGTGAGGATGGGGGTGTCGGCGGGCAGGTGTTCGTCGGCCCAGTCGGCGATGGCCTGGTAGGGGCGCAACTTGCCTTGAAGAGTTACGGCGAGGTAGGCGGGCTCGACCCAGAGAATGCCGGCAAGGACGATGGGCAGCGTGGCGGCGAACTGCCAGCGCCGTACCGCGGCCGCTTTGAGCAGGGCGAAATAAAGACCGGCGGCGAGCAGCAGGAGGTAGAACGGCACCAGGGGAACCACGCGGGTGATGCCGAAGATCCAGACGCTTTTCTGGATGGCTACTATATTGAGCGCAAGGGCTGCGGCGGTGATGATGCCCATAATGGCGAAGGCGGGTTGCCTGCGGCGCTGGGTCGCGGCGTAGGCGCAGCCCGCCACGAGAACCAGTCCGCTGAAGAGCTGCCGGGGCCAGGTGCTCCCCCAGGCGTAGGCGCAGAGGATGGGCCAGAGCTTGGCCAGCGAGGGGTGCGCCCGTCCCATCGCGAAGACTTCGGTCCAGTAGCTTCGCGTTTCGCCGTCGGAGGTGAAGTCGGCGATCTGCTTGAGCCCCCAGGGCGCGATGAGCAGCGGCAGGACAATGGGGGCAAGGGTGGCCATTAGGACTGTGAAATGGAGTCCTCCCTGCTTGCGCCGGAAAAAGGCCCAGCCAAAAAGGGCCAGCAGATAGGTGGCGTAGAAGGCTGCGTAGGGCCAGGTGCTCGGAGTGGAGTGGGTCATCAGGAAGAGCCCCGCAGCATTGACGGCGTGGAAGTGCCTCGGCACGGCTTGGCGGCGAAGAAGTCGGCCGGCGATCAGCGCCGCCCACAGGGCCAGCATCGCTCCGAGAAAGGCAGGGGCATAAAAGTAGGCCTCGCGCGAGAGCTGGATGGCCATCGGGCTGGCGGCGACGAGTCCGCCGAAAAGAAGTCCAAACCGGTGGCCCAGCATTTCCCTCCCCGCTCCATAGGCGGCGGGGACGGCCAGCGCGCCGAGAAGCGCGAACGGAAGAATCATCGTCGCGAAGCTGAGCGGCAGGCCGATTGCGCTCAGAAAGGCTTTGGCGAAGGCGGCGGGGAAGGGGAGCTGCCCGGTAAGGCTCACCAGCTCGATCCATTCCCGGACTATGCGGATTGGGCCCACGTCGCGGCCTAGCAGATCCCAGAACATGAAGTTGTCGATCTGCAGCGAGGAGTCGCCGAGCTTGAGCGTCCGCAGTAGGAGCCCGGCGACAAAAAGGCCCAGCAGGGCAAGCCACTGCCCACGGCTGAGACGGGTGGACGGGTTGGTCGACGGCATGGGGTCGGAGGACTTTTTCATGGTGTCTGGAAAAGCTTTCGGTAGACGACCTGGCCGCGTCGGTCGGGCCAGGGAACGGAAGGGCGGAGCCCGCTGGACTGGGAGAGGGTGTTGACGAAGGCGTCGGGCTGGACCCAGACGTGGGGCTCCTCGGGCGGGCCTTTGACCCGGGCGTCGTAGTTTTGGAGGCCAGACCAGGCGCTGTCGTCGAACCCGGGGGAGGCCCACGCTCCTGACGGGTTGAGCGCATGCCGCCAATCGCCCGACGTGCCGCCGATGTAGCGTCCGCCGCGCTTCACCGCGACCTGCACCCAGTTCGGATAGGCCTGCCACGCCGAGGCGATGGCGAGCGCGTTGGTTCCGCTGGGCAGCGGTGCGACGGCGAAAACCGGCTGCTGGGGCCCGGCGCCCTGGAGAATGCGCTTTCCGTTCAGGTAGAGGTCCGCCGCCATGTTGCTGTAGAACACGAAGAGGGCGAGGGTGTCGTCCTTGGCCAGCCGGACGAGCGCCTGGGCCTGGCTTGCCACGGCGGCCTCGGCCGATTCGGCAAAGGGGGCGAGCGCGTCGAGGTAGGCGGCGGTATCGAGCCTGCCCATGTCGTGCAGGCACGCGACCCGGCGTAGGGCCAGCATATCGCGCACCGGGGCGTCGTAGCTCTCGAGGTAGCGGTCGATGTAGTCGAGCTGGCCTTGGAGGTCGCCCTGCCGCTCGAAATTGAGCAGGTCGGTCATCAGGGTATAGGGCTGCACGGGGTCCTGGGGGGCGGCGCTCGCGGCGGGGGGAAGCGGGGAGGTGTCGGCGCCGCGCGGCTGGTCGAGGTAGTAGAAGGATACGCTCTCGTAGTCGGCGCGGCTGGCGTGGTCGGGGCCGCGCTCGAACTCGATGCGGAAGTCGCGGGCGAACATCACCGGGTCGGGCTGGTGCAGGCGGTACTGCACCGTGCGGAAGGGCGCTTTGTTGGGTAGGCCGTGCAGCGGACGGGCGAAGACGTTGCGGTAGTACCAGCCGGCGTTGAAGTAGTCTTCCAGTCCGGTGCCCCACCAGAAGGGCTTCGCCGCGCCGTCGGCGTACATCAGCTCGTCCGATTCCAGCACCCAGAAGCTGCGGTCCTGGCTTACTACCGAGAGGATGCAGCCGGCATAGCGTCCGCGTCCAGCGGTGGCGAGCACGGTGTGGGGAGTGCCCGCGGCATTGGCATTGCTCTTGCGCCAGCCGCTGTGGAAGTAGCCGTGGCCGGGACCGGGGTGCGGACTGGTCGAGACACCAATGCGTAGCGAGATGGCGTGGGCACTGGCGTTGCGCAGGAGAACGCGGGCGCTGCGCTCGAAGGGCATGGGGAAACGGGTGAAGAAGGTGTCGCCCTCGCTGCCGAAGTACATGGACTGGCTGCGCCAGCGCTGCCAAACGCTGCCGTAGAAGTCGCCGAGGGGTACCGATACGCTCGGCTCGGGATGTCCATTCCAGAAGATTTCGAGCATGGCCTCGCGCAGCACGCGGTCGCGCGCGCTGGCGGATTCGATGGAGCCGAGGTCGGGCTGGATCGCCAGAAGGTCGAGGCACAGCGGACCTTCGGCGGTCCAAAGCTCGGCGGCGGCGCCCGGGGCGACGTCGAGCGGATCGCCGAGTTCAGGCAGCTTACCAAAGTCCATGGCGCCCCATCGCCTGGCCGCGCGCTCCAGCGCTTCACGCGCGGAAGGGGGGAGGGGAAGGCTTAGACTTTGGACGCTCTGGCCGACGGGCATGGGCTGCCAGTTGAGCTGGTAGTACATCTTGGGCGAGCGCCCATACTGGTAGCCCGCGTCGTCGGTGGTGATGAGCAGCCGTTTCCGGAAGGGGACCGGCACATAGCTGTGCCAGCAGTTCTGCTCGTCGATGGCGAGCGGTGGAATGTTGAAGGGCTCATAGCCCCGCCGCAAATCGTCCCAGGAGAAGGCGAGGCGGGGCGTCTTCTCGCCGTCGAAACGGAAACGGATCGTCCGGTTCGTTTCGATCCCGGTGAACCAGAATCGGCTCACCACGCCTGGGCCCTTCAGATCGGCGAGGATCAATTCTCCATCGTCGGTGCGACCCTGGAATTGGTTATAGTCCTCGTTGGCGCCGGTGCGGTCGGATGAGCTGAGAAACTGAGTCGCGGGGTGGTCGAGCCGAGCGATTTCGCGCGGGCTAACAAGCGAGTTGGCTAGTTCTTCGTAGGCGACGAAGGTGGGTTGCGAGCAGCCGGTAGCCAGGGCGATGAAAGCGAGCCAGTAGGGTTTCATGGCTGGGCCTCCGGTGCGCGGGCGCGTCGACGGTCGGGCCACAGCGCGATAGGCAGCGCGAGGAACCCAGCAAGGGTGGCGGCGATGGAGATTTTCTGGAGCGCGATGGCGGGGCTGAAGCGGAGGGTGATCTCCTGCTCGCCTGCGGGAACCGCCACCCCGGTCATGATGTAGTTCGCGGGAAAGATATCCAGGGGCTCGGCGCCCGCGCGGGCCTTCCATCCCGCGTCGAAACGTCCGTTCCAGAGTAGCAGGGCGGGGGTGCTGGCCATGGTACGAAGCCGGATCAGGCCGGGCTGGTAGTCGAGAACCTCGACCTCCGCCAGGGGCGTGGAGGGTGCGGTAGAGACTGCTTGTCCGTCGGGGACAAGTAGGCCGGTCTCGATGTTGAATGCGGGGTCGCGGAGGCGGGCTAGCGCTTGGTCCGCATCGGCGACCGCTTCGGCTGCGGACCGCAGGGAGAATTGGGGGAGAGTTCCTCGAATCCTGAAGATGGCATGGGGTCTGCCATCGAAGCTGTTCGCGGTGTGGACGAGTTCCAGCGCCGGATGCCGCTTGAGCAGCTCGAAAATGGGGAGAGGCTGAGGCGTGAGGCCGTAGAGGAATCCGTCGGTCAGCAGGAAGCCCACCGAGCTGAGCCGCCAGAAGCGAAGCTGGCCGTCGATGAGCCGGGCAACAAGCTGCTCGGCAGTTTGCACCTGGGGCAGTGCGGGAAGCATCGCGCCGAAGAAGGCGGTGTAGTCGTCGGCGATGCGCGCCTGCGGGGTGTTCTCCACCGTCTGGATGCCGTGGTACAGCGAGAAGTGGGTCACGAAGGCCCCATGGTTCGCCATGACGGGAAGCGGCACGGGCCGTCCCTGGTGGGCGATGGAAAACGAGGCCGCGACGCGCTGGTGCTGAGGATTGTTCTGGAGGAGGTACTGGCTGGTGGGATCCATGCGGAAGTAGTCCTCGGGCGAGAACAGGCTTCGCTTCACGTAGAACTGGTTGATCGCAAAGAGGCTGGCCACGTGTAGAAATAGGAGTCCTCCCCCTGCGATGGCGGCGGGAGACAGCCTGCTCGTTGCCCCCGGGCGAATCAGGCATAGGCCAACCGCGCCGCCCGCCGCAAGCGAGAGCAGGAGCGTCCAGGTCCACGCGCGGCTAAGGCCTTGCACCGCGGCTTCCGCCAGCGGCGGGCCCAGTGGGGCGAGCGGGCCGGTGCGCAGGCTGGAGCCGTTCGCCTGTGCCCAGATCAGCCCGATCCCGGCCACGGCGGCAAGGGCGAGGAACAGTCCGGACCATCGCAGAAGGGCGCGGCGCGTCCGGGCCTTGACGTCGTCGATGAAGCGCTGGAAGCCGAAGGCGGCGAGCACCGCCATGGCGAAGGCAGTCACGCACATGAACTTCACCGGGGCGCGCATCTTGTCCATCATCGGCAGTTGATACCACAGCGCGAAGAGGGGGCGTCCGGGCCAGTACTCGCCGAAGGCGAGCAGGGTGGCGAGCAGCGCGGCGATAGCGTAGAAGCGGACGGTGGACTGGCTGCGGAAAGCGAGGAGGATGCCGGCCATGCCGAAGATCGTGACGAAGAGGCCCAGCCCGTCGTTGCTGTGGGCGACGGGCCGGGATCCCCAGTAGGGACGTTCGGGGTCGCCGCTGAGCATGCCGTGCAGTCCGGGCGCTAGGCTGTCGGCCAGCTCTTTCGGATGAAACGACCAGCTCGTGGCGAAGGCCCATTTTTCGTCGTCGCTCTGCTCGCCTGCGGGTTGACCGCTGACCAGCTCGCTCCCGAACTGAATCTGGGCGTTTCCTGCAAAGACCAGCAGCATGAACAGGCCGGCAAGGACGAGCCGGGCCAGTCCGGCGAGGAAAGAGGGTTCGGCCAGGCGGGCGGGCGAAAACCGGCCACGGGGAAGGCGTCCGCGCAGCAGGAAGAGTCCGTAGGCGCCCGCCGCGACCGAGACGTAGAGCCCTCGCTGCACTTCGGCATTCATGAGCAAGCCCCAGGCGAGCCCGGCGGCGACGGCGCAGGCCCATGCCCGGGTGCGCGGCGTGGCGGCATCCAGCGCGAGGTGCAGGAAGTAGAACAGCATGGGAATAAAGGCGAGGGTGTGTACCGCGTCCCAGTGGCTCGGGTGGATGAGGGTCACGAAGTGGGGGGCTAGGCCGATGGACACCGCGCCGAACACGGCGGCCCAATGGCCAAGGCCTAGCCGGCGCAGATAGGCCCGGGTGAACAGCATCGAAAGCAGCATCATCGCCGCGTAGCCGGCCGGCAGCTCCCAGCGCAGGGGGAGGACGCCGAGAAAGAGGAACACCGAATTGATCCCGAAGCCCTGGCCCATGCCGAGCCAGACGTAGGGGTTCCACCAGCCGTTCGCGCCATGCTCCAGGCTCCGGCTTAGCATCATGCGCCAGCTATAGTTGGCGTCGATGCCCTGGATGGCCTGCCCGCCCAGCCAGATGTCCTGGAATAGCAGCGCGACGAGGGATACGAAAAGGCCTAGGGCAAATAGGAAGGCCGATTTGGAGGGTCGGGGGCCCGCGTTGTGCATTCGGTCAGGTCCTTGGGTGAAAATGGCTGGGCGCTACGGCCCGGGTGGACGAAGAACGTTAAAGGAGTGTGGAGGCCGAGGCAAGGCCGATCCCGGTGGACCGGGGCTGTTTCTGGGGCGGAATGGGTCAGGGCGAATCTTCCCTGCGGCGTTTGTAGGGGCGCCGTAAGGCGCTATCCCCACTCCCACTCCTAATCCTAATCATAATCGTAATCCTTATCGGGACTCGGACGGGGCGATTAGGATGAGGATGAGGATTACGATTAAGAGGAAGCCCCCCGCCACGCGGAAAAAATCGCCCCTACTTCAACTTTCCGCTTAACAGCCCGCCGTTCCCTCCCCATGGTCAGTCCCCGTGTGCCGGACTGGGCGGATGGTCTGCTTCCGGGCGGTGCGTAGGGAGTTCCACGACAATGAGTCCTTCAAGGTTTCCGGCGATCGCATGGCGGCTCGCCGCCCTCTCCGGCATGGCCCTCGCGGGCGCGGCGCTTCTCA
>CBFGVE010000090.1:0-8185 GCA_965651915.1 uncultured bacterium | reverse complement strand
TCTGGGCCACCTTCCGGGTAATGCGCGGGAACGCGGCGGAGGCCCGAGCTTTCCGGCTCCGGCCCAGCCGAGCCTCGACCATGCGGACGCATTCGGCGTGATCCACTCCGCCGGCTATGGCGACAACGGTGGATCCCGGCACGTAGCGCGTCCGCTTGAACTCCATGATCTCGCGGCGCGACATGCCGGAGACGGTTTCGGGAGTGCCAATCAAAGGACGTCCCAGCGAATGGTCGGCCCACATGAGTTCGCCCAGCGTATCCTGCACGAGGTGGTGCGGCTGGTCGCGGTACATCATAATCTCTTCGAGCACCACGCCGCGCTCCTTCTCGATGTCGCCCGCGTCGAAGGTCGGGTGCAGGTACATGTCGGAGAGCACGTCGAAAGCATTGGCCATGCAGTCGCGGGTGATGCGCGCGTAGTAGCAGGTGGATTCCTCCTGGGTAAAGGCATTGATGTAGCCTCCACGCCCCTCGATCTCCTGGGTGATCTGGAGGGCACTTCGATTTTTTGTACCCTTGAACAGCAGGTGCTCGATGAAGTGGCTCACTCCCGACTGCCCGGCCGCCTCGTAGCGCCCCCCCACCCCAACCCAGATTCCCATGGATACGCTCTCCACCTGCGGCATGCTGGAGGTGACCACGCGCACGCCGTTCTTCAAGGTGCTGATGTTCGTATTGAGCTGCATGGATGTACCCCCGGGGTTGGTGCTGGGTCAGGCCTGGGCCAGATCGGCGAAGGTGACGCGATGATCGTAGAGGGCCTTGCCCACGATCGCGCCGAATAGATTGGAGCGGCCAAGCCCCTTGAGGATGCGGATGTCCTCTGCGGTGGTGACGCCGCCCGAGGCAATGACCTGGCAGGATACGGCGGCGCACATCGCGTCCATCGCGGAGGCGTTCACGCCCTGTAGCATGCCGTCGCGGGAGGTATCGGTGTAGATGATGGTGGAGAAGCCGTGGGCCTCGGCCTGGCGGGCGAACTCGAGCGCGTCCACCCCCGAGGTATCGGTCCAGCCGTGGGTCTGCACCCGGCCGTCGCGGGCGTCGATGCCTGCGGCGAACCTGCCGGGATAGCGGTCCAGCAGGCGCTTCAGTTCAGGAGTGAGCTGGAGGGCGCGGGTGCCGATGATCACGCGGTCTACGCCCCGCTCCAGCAGCCGCTCGGCGTCGGCGTCGCTGCGGATGCCCCCGCCGACCTCAACCGGAATGTCGAGCGCCTTCACGATCTCGGCGATCACATCGAGGTGTACCGGATGCCCCTGGAAAGCGCCGTCGAGATCGACAACGTGCAGGTAGCGTGCTCCCTGGTCCTGCCAGTGGAGGGCCATGCCCACCGGATCGGAGGAGTAGACGGTCTCGTTCTCGGCCCGGCCCTGGACGAGCCGGACACAGCGGCCCCCTTTGAGGTCGATCGCAGGCAGAATGGTGAAATCGCTCATGAAGGGGTCTCCGGCTGGCGCGCCCAGCGCGCGAAGTTGGCGAGCATAGCCAGGCCAAGGCGCTGGCTTTTCTCGGGGTGGAACTGCACCGCGCAGGCGCGCGGACCCATCTGCACCGCGCAGGCATAGCGCAGGCCATACTCGCTCCGGGCGAGCACGCACGACGCATCGGCCGGTTCGGCGTAGAAGGAGTGTACGAAATAGAAGTGGGTGTCGTCGGGGATGCCCTCGAAGAGCGGATGACCGGCCACAACCGGGCGTACCCGGTTCCAGCCGATCTGCGGAACCTTGAGTCCGCCCTCGGCCGGAAACTTCCGCACGACGCCGGGGAGCAGGCCTAGGCCGGGAACTCCGGGATCCTCCTCGCTGGACTCGAATAGGGCCTGGAGCCCCAGGCACATCCCGAAGAAAGGGCGGCCAGAGCGCACCCACTCCACCAGCGGCGCCTCGAAGCCGTGACGGCGTAGATGGGCCATGCAGTCGCCAAAGGCGCCCACGCCGGGCAGCACGATCGCACTGCACGACGCCATCGCCTCGGGCGCAGCAACCACCTCGGCCGGTTCGCCGAGGAAGCGAAAGGCGTTGGTCACGCTGCCCAGGTTGCCCATGCCATAATCGATAATGCCAATGCTAGAATTCATGGAGGTGCAGAGTAGAGATTAAACGTTGCGGGCCAGGCTCCCGAAGCATCCCCCGCCCGGAGCCTCCACCATACCCTAGAGCTTGCCCTTGCTCGACGGCACGCCCTTGACCCGGGGGTCGAAGGCGCAGGCCATGTAGAGCGAGCGGGCCACACCCTTGAACACCGCCTCGTGGGCGTGGTGGATGTCCTCGCCGTAGGGCTGGCTGATGTGCAGGTTCATGCGCGCCTGTTCGGCGAAGGAGTGCCAGAAGTGCTTGAAGATGCTCACGTCGAAATCCCGGATCTTCTTCTTTTTCATCGCGAGGTTGTAGACGAGGTAGGGGCGCCCGCCGAGATCCACCGCAACCTGGCTGAGCGCCTCGTCCATGGGCAGCAGCGCCCAGCCGTAGCGGACGATGCCCTTGCGGTCGCCGAGGGCCTGGTTGAGGGCGTTGCCCAGCGCGAGGCCCACGTCCTCGACGGTGTGGTGGTAGTCCACATCCAGATCGCCCTTCGCGGCGAGCTTCAGATCCATCAGCCCGTGCTTCGCTAGTAGTTCGAGCATGTGGTTGAAGAAAGGAACGCCGGTCTCGATCTGGGACTGGCCGGAGCCGTCGAGCACCAGTTCGAGGGAGATCTGGGTTTCGCGGGTGTTGCGGGTTAGCTGGGCTTTGCGGGGCGTTGTGCTCATGACAGTATTTCGTCCAGTGCTGCGAGCAGGGCGTCCATTTCGGCGTCCGTGCCCACGGTGATGCGAAGATAGTCCCGGACCCGAGGCCCGGAGAAGAAGCGGATGAGAATACGCCGTTTACGCAGTTCTTCAAAGACAAATTGCGCCGGGTGGCCTGGCGGCCTGGCGAAGAGGAAATTGGTCTGCGACGGGAGCACTTCGAATCCGCGCGCCGCGAGCGCCCCCGAGACCCGCGCCCGGGTGGCGAGGATTCGGTCGGCATTGGCCCGCATGTGGGCCTGGTCCCGCAACGCGGCGAGCCCGATTTCCTGGGCGAGGCGGTCGATGTTGTAGGAGTCCTTGATCTTAAACAACGCAGCGATCAGCGGCTCCGGCCCCACCAGGTAGCCGAGGCGAAGCGCGGCCAGGGAGTAGCTCTTGGAGAAGGTCCGGCAGACGAGCACATTGTCCAGCTCCAGGGCGATGTCCATGCAGGTGAAATCACAGAAATCGGCGTAGGCCTCGTCGATCACCACCACGCCGGGAAAGCGCTCGCAGAAGGCTCGGATTTCTCCCTTGTCGTGGGCAAGGCTGGTGGGGGCGTTAGGCTGGGTGATGAAGAAAAGCGAGGCCTGGTAGTCCTCAGGCATGGCCCAGCGAAAGTCCTCGGCCAGATCGACCCGCCGGGTCTCCCGGTCCGCGATATCGGCCAGCACGGGGTAGAGCGAGTAGGAGGGCTCGAACCAGCCGATGGCGCCGTCGTCTTCAACGAAGGCGCGGGTGCACAGCGCCAGCAGCTCGTCGGAACCGTTGCCCATGATGACCTGCTCCGGTGTGGCACCGTGTAGCCGGGCCACCTCCTCCCGGCAGGCGCGGGCGACCGGGTCGGGATAGCGGGCGAGTCGGGCGGGATCGAAGGCGCGCAGGACATCGGCCACGCCAGGAGCCGGCGGATAGGGATTCTCGTTGGTGTTGAGCTTCACGATGCGGGAGTCCTGGATCTGCTCGCCCGGGACGTAGCCCTCCATCGCCTCAACCGACCGGCGGATGTAGCGGCTCATGCCCGCCCTCCCCCGCCAGCCTTCTTCTGGAAGCGGATCTCGGCCGAGCGCCCGTGGGCATCGAGCCCCTCGACGCGGCTGAAGGCCGCTATCACCGGGCGGACCTCCTGGAGGTCGCGGCGGGTCAGCTCGATGATGCTGGTGCGCTTGCGAAAGGCGTCCACGGTAAGACCGCTGAACATGCGGGCCGCCCCGCCGGTAGGCAGCACGTGGCTAGGTCCCGCCGCGAAATCGCCCGCGACCTCGGGGGTCCACGGACCGAGAAAGACGGCGCCGGCATGCACGACCTTTTTGAGCCAGCGGCGCGGACTGCGTACCAGCAGCTCGAAGTGCTCGGGGGCGAAGCGGTTGCAGAGATCCATCCCCTCGTCCAGATTGCGGGCGACGACGATGAGCGAGCCCTGGTTGAGGACACGCAGTGCGGCCTCGCTGCGGCTGAGGGTAGAGAGCTGGCGGGCCAGCTCGGATTTGACCTCGCGGGCGAGCGCGGCGGAATCGGTGACAAAAAGCACCTTCTCGGAGCCGGTCCCGTGCTCCGCCTGGGAGAGCAGGTCGATGGCGATGTGCGCGGGGTCGGCGCTGTCGTCAGCCAGAACCGCGACTTCGCTGGGTCCGGCGACAAGGTCGAGATCGACCACGCCGTAGACCTGGCGCTTGGCGGCGGTGACGTAGGGCCCGCCGGGGCCGACGATCTTATCGACCTTGGCAATGGTGGCGGTTCCGTAGGCCATCGCACCGATGGCCTGAATGCCGCCCAGCTTGTAGATTTCGGTCGCGCCGGCGAGGTTCAGGGCGAAGAGGGTATAGGGATCGATGCGGCCATCGGGGCCGGCCGGGCTGCAGGCGACGATCTCGCGCACGCCGGCCACCCGGGCGAGGGTCACGGTCATCAGCGCGGTGGATACCAGCGGGGCGGCGCCGCTGGGGATGTAGGCCCCTACCCGGTCGATGGGGCGGAACTGCTCGCCAAGTATACCGCCACGGGGGGTGGGCATGGTCCAGTCCTTGCGCATCCCGGCCTTGCTGAAGCGAGCAATCCGGCGGTCGGCCTCGCGGGCGGCCCGCTTGAAGGCCGGGTCGACCTGCCGGGTGGCCTCGGCAATCTCGGCGGGAGTGACGCGGAACTGGGAGGGCTCCAGCGGGCAGCGCTCGAATCGGGCCACGAATCGGGCCACGGCCGCATCGCCCTCGGCGCGGATCGCCGAGAGGACCTCGGCGGCGACCTGCTCGGCCTGGGGCTCGAAGGAGGGGCGGTCGAGAAAGCCCAGCACCGCCTTCGCGGGGCGGGAAGGGTTCCAGGTTGCGATAGGCGTGATGATCGGCGTGCGGGCGGCCATGGATAAATCCTCGACGGGTGACGGTGAACGCAAGCGGGTCAAGATACCCGAAACACCGCCGGAGGCAATCTTTTAGCGTCGGACCGCCTCGTTGAGGGTGGCGCAGCGAGGACAGCGGGCCAGCGGCACGTCGCGGGCGTCCTGGTACACGTGGCTGCAGACCATGCAGCGGTAGAGTCGAGTAGCGATGCGGCGGCGCCGGGCCACCAGGATGTCCCGGAAAGTATAGCCGATCCAGATCGCGGCTAGCCCCAGCAGGCCAAGCCCCAGCGGGATGTAGAAGAAAACGGGAAGAGGCACCTCGATCATGGGTGGGTCTCCCCGTTCAGCGCAGGCGCATCGACCCGGGCCTCGGCTGCGCCCCGGTAGGTGAAGTAGGCGACGCGCTGGCCGGGCGAGCCGGGCGCGAAGCGCCAGCGGTAGAGCGACTGGACGAGCTGGCGGGCATCCTCGGCTGGCGGCGGAGGATTCAGCAGAACGTGGTGGACCGTCCCCAGCTCGTCGGCCTCGATGAGCGCTTCGGTCTCCCAACCCGCCAGGCCCAACCGGGCGGGATCGGGCAAGGGCATCTGCGGAGCGTCCGCCCCGCCGAATCCGGACTGGCGCAGCACCTGTAGCGCCGCGGCTGGAGGCAGGCGGACAGGCGGACGGGGGGTACCCAGGCTAGGGTCCAGCGCTTCCAAGCGTATGCGCTCGGGCACCAGGGGAGCAGGCGCCGGAGCCTCCCAGGCGAGCGAGAGCCGGGTGACGCCCGGGCTCTCCAGCGGGGCGCCGATGCCTGCGCGGCCGGAGAGCAGCGGACGACTAAAGCCCACCGGAGAAGGGAGGGAAAACAGCACCGGCGACCAGACCGCCCGCGGATCGTCGTCGGGAGCCATCTCCCGGGCGCTCGTATCGATGGGCAGGTAGCTGAAGGCGGGGGTTGCGGGCTTGGGGCGGGCCACCATGCCGCGGGTCGGCTGGAGCAGCACCCAAGGCAACACGGTAACCCCAAGGGTACACAACGCCACGGTTAAGCGGTGCGGAAGCGCACGGAAGCCGGTTTTCATGGCGCGGGCGGGGCGGGGGTTTCGTCGGCGGCAGCCGCCACGCCGGTAGCAAGCGAAACCTGGCGGATACCCGCCGACATCGCCATGTTGTAGACCTGGACGAGGGTCCGGTGGGGAACCCGCCCATCGGCCTCGATTACCAGGACGGCTTCCGGATTGCCATGCGCGGCCTGGAGAAAGGCGGCCTGGAGCCCGTCGATCGTTGTGCGCTCGTCGTTGAAGAACACCATGTTCTCCTGGGACAGCGTGACGACCAGGTCGCCGTAGCGGGCGCCGGCGGCGAAGGGGGTCTGGGGCAGGTCGAGCGCGATGCCGGGGCGGAGGATGAAAATCGAGTTGATGACATAGAACAGCCCGAGCAGCAGGATGGTGTCGAACAGCGGGATGCCGTCGATCAGCCCGCCCAGAATCCTGAGCCTCGGCCGGAAGGCGGAGCGGAAATAGGGCTCCCGCTCAGGCTCGGTTTTTGGATGGATGGGGCTCATGGTGACCTAGAGGGGCGTGGTGGCTGCGGGCGGCGCGGGCGGCCAGGAAGGTGGTGATCTCCTGGGCGGCGCGCTCCATGTCCTGGACGATGGAGGCGACGCGGCCCACGAGGATGTTGTGGCAGGAAAACGCGAGGATCGCGAGGACGAGGCCCAGCGCGGTGCTGCTCAGCGCCTGGTACATCGCCCCGGAAAGGTCGCCCAGGTGAACCAGCGGCGCTTTCTGCTGGATGATGGAGAAGGCGCTCATCATGCCGGTCACCGTCCCCAGCAGTCCCACGGCGGGCATAAGCTTGGCCAGGGTGGCGAGCATGGGAAGGCTGCGCTCCATGCGGGCGATCTCGGTGTTCCCAGCCTCCACCACCCTGCCCCGCAGCACCGAGGCCGGCTCGTCGTGGTGAAGGAGCGCCTCGCGGGTGAGCAGCGCCACCGGGCCTGGGGTGTCCTCGGCAATGGTCACCGCCTCCACAATGTTTCCCCGGCGCACCACGTTGAAAATGCCGCTCAGGAAATCCTCGGATTTGATCTGGGCCCGGTGCAGGTGGAAAAGACGGTCGAAAAAGATGAACGCGGTGACGCCGCCGCCAAGGAGGAGGAACCATGCGGCCACGCCAAATTCTTGCAGGGTCTGAAACATCGGATGGGTTCCTTGCGGAAAATCGGTTTGGGCAGTGGAAACCGCACTCTACCAAAGCCCGGCACGGGCCACAACGGCATAGTGCGGGGAGGGGGCGCGCGTCGTCACAAGAAGGCGCGCCAGTTCTCGAAGCGCAGCCGGTTCAGGCGCTGGAGAGCATCGGCCGAGGCGGCGACCTCGGCCTCCACCACCCGCCGGTAGACATTGGCCGCCTCGCGGTACTTCTGGCTGGATTCGAGCAGATTGGCGGCGGAAAAGGCGGCCCGGGAAAACCAGAGCGCGCTGACCGGACGCTGGGCCTCGCGCTCCTGGACATAGAGGTAGACCACCTCCATGTAGAGTTCGAGGGCGCGCTCGCGTTCGTCGAGCTTTTCGTGGCAGCGGCCCAGCTTGTATTCGGCCTGCATGCGGAGGTCGAGGGGAACCTTGGGGCTGTCCACCAGGCTGCGGTACGAGGTGATGGCCTCCCGGTAGCGCTCGGGGCTGCGGGCGCCGAGGGTGAACTGGCAGTCCCCCTTGCGACCCAGCGCCTGCTCGGCGAGGTAGCTGTCGGGGTGGTTCTGGACGATCTCCTCGAAGGCCAGGATCGCGGCGGCGAACTCGCCCAGCTCGCTCAGCACGTCGCCCTGGGCGAAGCGCGCCTCGGCTACCTTGTTGCCGCCGGGATGGTTCTGGATGAGCGCCTTGAAGTGCTCCAGCGCCCGGTTGTAGTCCTTGCGCAGGGTGGCGGCGCGGCCGGCCCAGTAGAGCGCGTCGTCGGCGAGGGCGTCGGCGGGATAGCTGGCGGCCAGAGAGGAGAACCGTCGCTCGGCCTCCTCGAAATTGCTGGCGTTGAACTCGTGCTCGGCTACCCAGAACAGCAGGTGGGCGGCCCAGACCGATT
>CBFGVE010000089.1:0-8195 GCA_965651915.1 uncultured bacterium | reverse complement strand
CCGCGTCCCTCGCACGGCTCGGAAAGACTACGGCGGGACAGCCTCCGCTCTCCGCTGCGCTGCGAGCGGAGGCTGGTGGCGGGACCCGGAATCGAACCGGGGACACAAGGATTTTCAGTCCTCTGCTCTACCAGCTGAGCTATCCCGCCAGGCGCGTCAGTGCCCCATTGCAGGGCAGGGTGCGAGATACTACGGATTTAGGGGACGTTGACAACCGCGGTATAAAAATATGTTGTCCTACAACGTTTGGCGCGCGGGGGGCGGACCTCCCCGGGCGCGCCGGACACCGCTATTCTTCGTCTTCGTCGTCGAAGTCGTCTTCGTCTTCATCCTCGTCGAACTCGTCGTCTTCGTCGTCGAATTCATCGTCCGCCTCCTCGTCGCGGCGGGGCCTGCGACTGCGGGGGCGTTCTTCGAATTCGTCGTCCTGAGTCTCGTCTTCGTCGTCGATGTCTTCGCGCTTTCTCATCGCTTCGTTTCCTTCCGGGGACTCGTCCGCAGGCTGCTCAGCCGCTCCAGCAGCCGACTCGGAGCCCGGCGCACCCGCGCCCGATTCCCCTTCCGCAGTCCCATCACCAGGGATCTCGGCCGCATTTCGCGGCCTGCCCCCTAGCATAAGGACCACTTCTTCCTGGATTTTCTCCAGCTCGGCCAGCTTGAGTTGCGGATCGAAGATCAAAAAGGATTCGCCCGATTTCTTGTGCTCGTAGATGCGGATGTGGGCGCCGTCTTCTCGGACCTGCACGTCTTGTTCGACGAGGATGCGTTTGCGTTCGAGCATGAGGGCGAGAATGTAGATGGTGTTGCGGTACTGCTCGTCCTCCTCCTCGACGAGCCGGCGAAGGAGCGTCTCGGCGTTCTCCTTCTTGAAAGCTTCCTTGTCGTCGGGGGGCGGAGGCCGGCGGAACACGCTTTTCCAAACGCTGATCCCGGTCTTGTCGTCGAGGGCCTTCCAGGCTGCGTCGGCGTAGTCCTGGCGGATGTAGCCGGATTCCTCGGAGTGGCAGAGGCGCGACCAGATGACCTGGCCGTCCTCGAAGACGGCCTCGCTGCCAGCGCAGCGGTCGGACCTTGATCGGATATCCCAGTCTTGGCTTGGCGGCATGGGCGTTGGGGCTTGCTGGTTGCGGTTTATTTCACCGGGGCTTGTCTTGGGGCGTTGGCTGCGCAGGGTACGCCGGGAACCCAGCGGAATCAAGCGCGGAAATCGAGGAGCGGCAGGAGGGTCACTCGGTGCTGGAGGCGCCTTTTGCCTGACGTGCCCAGTCGCTTTCGGGGAAGCGCTCCTGCAGCTCGACGAGGGCCCGGCGGCGCTCGAGCGGGCGCCCGGTGCGCCCGAATGCGTCGGCAGCCCGGAACAGGGCCTCGGGGGCGAAGTCGGGGTGGTCGTAAAGTATGGCGACGCTCATGAAAAAGCGGGCGGCTTCGTCCCACTGGCCCGACTCCCCCGCCGCTTCGCCAAGCATAAAGTAGCTGCGGGCGCGGATATCGGCCAGGCTGGGGTCGGCGGCTTCCTCGGCTGCGCGGCGAAACAGCGCTTCCGCCTCCTTGGTGCGGCCCTGGTCGAGCCGCATTACGCCAAGAAGGTAGGCCGAGTCGGCACCCTCCCGGGTGCGGGCGCTCTGCCCGGCGGCGACCTCGAAGGCCTTGGCGGCTTCGGCGAGCCGACCACGCTCCATGTGGGCCCGGCCCAGCATCCAGGATCCAATCTGAATCCACGACGCGTCGGACTTGGCGGCGGCGAGCGCGTTCGCGACCTTTTCGACATCGTCGTAGCGGCCGGCCTCAAGACGGTACCGGGCCAGCCATTCGAGCAGCGACGGTGGCAGCTCGACCGCCTCCGCCGTGCCGACCAGCCCCTGAACGAGGTCCGCCGCCTCATCGAGCTTGCCCTGGCGCTGGAGAACCGTGGCGAGCCTGAATCGCAACCGCCCAGCAAGATCCTTGGCTGGCTTGAGTTCCAGGGCGGTGCGCAGGCTGGTCTCGGCTTCGTCTACATCGCCGGAGCGCTCGGCGAGCACCCCCAGCCAATACCAGGCCTCGGCGGTGGAGTCCGAGGCGGGGTGGCTGGCCACGTATTTCATGAAGGCGGCCCGGGCACCCGGATCGTCCTCGGCGCGGATGCGGCCGACCGCCTCCTGAAAAAGAGCCTGGGCAGTCCATTCGCTGCGCGGATAGCGTTCTCCGATCTGCTGCCAGGCCCGCACCGCCTCGGTGTGGCGGTCTAGGCGCGAGAGACACACGCCGGCCGCCAGCAAGGCGCGGGGCGCATGGGCGGAGGTGCCGAACCGTTCGGCAGCCAGGAGGTAGGCTTCGGCGGCTTCCTCCCACTTCTCCTGCTCGGTCAGCAATACGCCCACCTGCACTGCGGCCTCGGCCGCGCGGGGCGCATCCGGCCAGCGCTGCACATACTCGCGATAGCTCTCTACGGCAGAGGCGAAATCCTTGAGACTGGCCTGGGCGGCGGCGCGGAGCCAGTGTACGTCGGTCGCCAGCTCCTCGCGCACGGAAAGTCCGTCGAGCCGCGAGAGGGTGTCTCGGAAGGCACCCTGGGCAAAGGCAACTAGGGCGTCCTCGTAGGCGGAGCTCTGGCCGAGACGGCCCGCCCGGTCGAGGCGGATCAGCTCGCGGTAGGAGGCCCGCGCCGCGACGGGCCGGTCCAGCCGCCGCTCGCAGTTGGCCTTGAGGTAGAGCCAGTCGGGACGGGTCTGGTCATCGGCCCCGGCGAGGCCGCGCTCGGCAAGGCCGAGCGCCTTTTCAAATTCTCCCACCCCATGCCAGGACCACGCGGCCTGAAGCAGGGCCTCGCGGGCCCGCACGTCATCGGGGTAGCGCTCGAGCAGCTTCTCGTAGGCGGTGGCGCTTTCGGCGAAGTCCCCGGCGCGATAGGCGAGGCCCGCTTGCTGGAAAAGCGCCTCGGCCCCGACTCGGTCTGAAGCGGGCCGCTCGGCGGCCTGGCGGTAGAGCGCCCGTACCTCGGACTCTGGGCGCTTCAGACGGAGGTAGAGGTCGGCCAGCTCTAAGGCGGCGAAGGATGCGAACGGGGATTCGGGATGGCCGGCAATGAGGTCCTGGAGAATCTCCGCGGCCTCGGCGTCCTGCTGAATGCGCTTGAGGGCATAGCCCAGATAGTAGGCGGACGACACGGCGACCTCGCCTTCCGGTTTTCGACCGAGCAGGGTCCGCAGCATGGCGACGGCCTCGAGGAACTTGCCGTCGGTCACGTACAGTTCGGCCCGGCGGTATTCGGCACGGTCGCGGTAGGCGCTGTCCGGGGCTTCGTCCATGATACGCCGGTAGTAGCCTTCGGCGGCGATGCGGTTTCCCTGGAGGCGGAAGGACTCGCCAAGGCGGAAGAACACCACGTCGCGCTCGGCGTATTCCGGCGCGCGCTCGAGCAGCACCTGGTATTCGCGCACTGCCATGTCGAACAGCCGGCGGGCATAGAGGCCATCGGCGAACTGGCGCTGATCGTCGGGATTGAACTCGGCATGCGCCGGGAAGGCCGCCAGGGCGAACGCGCCCGCGAACAGCAGGCGCGCGAGGCGCGTGCGAAGCTGGCGGGCGGCGGCGGGCATCAGTTCTCGGGCGTACCGGTGGCGAAGGAGATGTTCCAGATGTCGGCCTGGCGGCAGCGGTCGAGCACCTCGATGACGTGCTCGTAGGGGGTGGCCCGGTCGGCGCGGATGAGCACGGGCTGGCCCGGGAACATCTCGGCGAGACGTCGCAGCATCCCGCCCAGCTCGTCGGGCTGGAGCACCTGGCCGTTCACCACGCGCTCGCCGTCGGCCCGGATGTTGACGATGACTTCGCCCGGCAGCCGCTGGGGATTATCGCCGGTCTGGGCGGTGGGCAGCGTGATGTCGATCTCGGTCTCCCACTGGGCGAAGATCTGGCTGGTCACGAAAAAGCAGAGCAGCAGGAAGACCACGTCGATCATCGGCGCGAGCTGGAAGCCGGGGGACTCGCTTTGCTTGTTCTTGCGGAAATTCATGGCGGGCCTATTTCTTCGCGTGGACGAGCAGGGCAAGCAGCTCGGCCGACTCCATTTCGAGCTGGGCGATCAGCTTAGTGGTGCGCCCGCGGAAGTAGGAGTAGAACGCCATCGCGGGAATGCCCACGATCAGTCCGGCAGCCGTAGTGATCAGCGCCTGGGAAACCCCGCCGGCCAGCAACATCGGCTTGGCCTTGGCGAGGTCGAGGGCGACGGCGTCGAAGGCGCCGAGCATGCCGATAACGGTGCCGAGCAGACCAACCATCGGAGCGATCACGCCCACGTCGAGCAGGTACTGGATCTGGTTCTGGAGCAATGTGGCCTGCCGGCCACCCTCGCCCTCGATAACCTCCTTGAGCATGGCGGGATCGGGTTCCTCGGTACGGCGCTGGTAGTCCATCGCCACCCGCGCGATCGCAGCGACGGGCGAGGGATTGGAAAGGCAGGCGCCCCGGGCCTCGTCGAGACGGCCCTGCTGAAGCACCTCGCCCAGATGCGCGACGAAACGGCTGGGAATAATCTGCTCGCGGCGCAGCACCACGAAGAAGTAGATCACGAAGGCGAGGCCAACGATGGACATGCCGCCCAGCACGATCATCGGCCAGCCCCCGCTCTGGAGTAGCTCGGCGAGGCCGCGGGCGGGCGGGGGCGCGTCGGCAGCCACCTCCTGGGCCATTGAAGTGAGCGACAGCACGGGCAAGGACAGAACCGCACTGCGGAACACGGGGCAAAGGCTAGGGAATCGCATGGATCCTCCTCGTAGAGGGAAATGCAGTGAAAGCCCGCACTCTATACTTCCAGGCCGCAGGGGTCAATCACCCACTTCACCCACCCCAACCGCGACCTCAAGGGCTTTTCATCTCCTGTTCCTCTTTCTCCCGGCCATCGAAATTGCGTTGCTGCTACCCCGTCAATGCCCTACCGCCGCTATGCACGGCGGACCGGTTGACTACGGAAAAAGCAGGCTTGCCCGAAACCAGTCCCTCGGGCAAATTCAGCGCCATGAGCAGGCCCAGCCCGGTAACCACCACCCCCTACCCAACCCGGGCAAGCCGCGCGCACTTTATCGGTCAACGGCTCGAGGAACTCTACCCCCGCGTCGATATCCCGCTCGACCATCGCGACCCCTATACCCTGCTGGTGGCCGTGCTGCTCAGCGCCCAGTGTACCGACGCCCGGGTCAACCAGGTGACGCCTGCGCTTTTCGCCCTCGCCGACACCCCCGCCGCCATGGCCCACCAGAGCGAGGAGTCCATCCGGAAGATCATTCGCCCCTGCGGACTCTCCCCAACCAAGGCCCGAGCCATCCGGGCGCTTTCCCAGCAGCTCGTGGACCTCCACGGCGGCAAAGTGCCCGCCGATTTCGCCGCGCTGGAGGCCCTGCCCGGCGTGGGCCACAAGACCGCCTCGGTAGTCATGGCCCAGGCCTTCGGTGTCCCCGCCTTTCCCGTCGACACCCACATCCACCGGCTCGCCCAGCGATGGAAACTCACCCAGGGAAAAAGCGTCGGCCAGACTGAAGCCGACCTGAAAAAACTTTTCCCCAAAGAAATCTGGAACAAGCTGCACATCCAAATTATCCTGTATGGCCGCGAGCATTGCACCGCCCGAGGATGCGACGGGCGCACCTGCCCGATCTGCGTAGCGCTTTTTCCCGAGCGTAGATCGGCGGTGAAAACGAGAAAGTAAAGCATGGACCAGCCAAGCGACCGCAGGGGCTATTTCAGGGTGGAGCACGAGGACCAGCTCTTTGTCAAAGTGCTTTCGTCCAGCGTAGAGGCGCTCCCCCCGGGACGCACTTTGTATTGCTCCTCCGAGGACGTCTCCTACACCGGCATCCGCATCCACTGCGAGAGCGACATCCCCATGGGAAGCCACGTAGAGCTGTGGCTGAAGTCCATCCAGCGGCGGGGCACGCTGATTATCCAGGGAAAGGCCCGCTGGTCCCGGGCGCTGCCGGTTGGGGAAGGCTACTGGATCGGCATAGAATTCGACGTGGAGCCGCCCCACAAGCTGAAAGCCTACCAGAGCATGATCCAACCCCTGATGCCCGGCCCCCCGCCGCGCTTGGACTAGGCCGCACCGCCGGCGCCCGCCCCGGGTTGTTCACAGCCTGTTCACAAAAATGATTCCCGCGCAACGCCTCGGTACAGGACTCTTTTTAAAATGTTTTGGCGGAACGTTTTGCAAAATGATGTCTGGATCATCCGGGGTTCCCTGATAGGAACAGGGCTGTGAACAAATCCTGTGGACAACCCTCCAAGTAGGCGCGGGCTAGCGACTTGCCCAGCCCTCTCCGGTCCCAGGCACCCACCCACTCCCCTCCGGGTCAGTCGGCCCCTTCTTCTTCAGGGATCGGGGCGAGGGGCTGGCGTGCCTTTTCGGCTTCGCGCTCGGCCGCGAGTGCGGCGGCCTTCTCGTCTAGGGGGGCTAGGTCAACGCCCGCGGCCTTGAGCTTGTCGCCGATCTGGCCGTGCTCGGGATCGAGCACGTAGGCGCGCTTCCAGTGCTCAAGCGCTTTCTCGGACTGTTCGAGCTTGTCGTAGGCGTCGGCGATGTGGTCGATAATCTCGGCGTGACCGGGATCCAGCTCATCGGCCCGGAGGAGCTGCGCCATGGCCTCCTCGTAGCGCCCCTGCTTGTAGTAGACCCAGCCGAGGGTATCGATGTAGGCGGCGTTCTCGCCGTCATAGGTGAGCGCCTTCTGGATGAGCATGAGGGCCTCGTCGAGGTTCTCGCCCTGCTCGGCCCACATGTAGGCGAGATAGTTGTAGGCATCAGCGAAATCGGGGTCCACCGCCAGGCATTTGCGAAAGAGCTGGGCGGCGCGGCGGTACTGCTTGTCGCGCTCGCAGGCTGCGCCGTACCAGAAATAGAGCCGGGCGGCAAGATCCGGGTTGTCCATACCGCTGCGAATCGCAGCCTCCTCGGCCCGGCCGAACACCTTGATCGCATCCGCGTAGTCCTTGCGCTGGTTGTGGAGCAGGCCGAGGTAGATCAGCGGGAGGGGCTGATCGGGGAGAGCCTCGGCCACCTTCTCCAGAACCTCGATGCAGCGCTGATCCCACTCGTCGCGCTCCTCGTTCAAAATGAATTGTACGAACGTGGCGATAAAATCGGGGTCGGATCCCGCAGCACGAACCAGTTGATCGGCCGTCTCCTCATGGTCTTCGGCGCCGAAGGCAGAAAGGGCGTAGTAAAGAGGAAGGCGGGCGCGGGCCTCCTCGTCGTCGGACCCCTCCAGTAGACCCTCGACCTGCTTGAACACGCCCAGGGCCTCGGCAAACTCCTTGCGGTTGAGGTGCAGGTAGGCGAGCGTTTCGAGCAGGCGAAGGCTGGTGGGATGCTGGGCGATTGCCCCGCGCAGGGTGGCGAACGCCGCATCGGGATCGGAGTCGAGCTGCACCACCGCCAGGCGCAGGGCTACTGCGGGGTCTCCGCTGGCAGCCAAGGCTTTGCGGTAGTAATCCAGAGCGGTATCGAGCTTACCCGCCGCGTGGTGGAGCTCGGCCATGTTCAGATCAAGCACCCCGGGCTCCGGGTTCTCCCCGGCGAGCTGGGCGACCACTTCGGCCGCCTGTTCGTCGCGGCCGGCCGCGACGAGAAAGAAGGCGAGGCGGCGGCGAAGCTGCTCGTTGGCGGGGTCGAGCTGGAGAACCCGCGCATAGGTGTCGGCGGCGGCGCCCAAGTCGCCCAGACGGTGATGCAGCTCGCCCAGCTGGATGAGCAGCGAGGTTTCCGGGCTCGGACCCTCGGCCAGCTTCGATAGCGCACCGGCCGCCGAACGCGCGTGCGACTCGGCCTCGGCGGGCGGCAGATCCGGGAGCGAGGCGCGGGCAAGGTGGTAGGCCGCCTGGATCTGCAGGATAACTCGGGGCTCGCGGGCTTTGGCAAGGCCCAACCGAAGAACCTCTAGGGCATCCTCTTCCCGGTCGGCGGCCATCAGCAGCGAGGCGTACTGGGCATGCACCTCGGCTTCGCCGGGATGCTCGGCGGCAAGCCGGCTACATACGGCGATGGCCTCGTCGGCCTGCCCCGCCGCCTGCAGGGTGCGGGCGAGCATAAGCCCATAGGCGGCCGAGTGGGGATGGCGTCGGCAAAGATCACGGATGACCTCGACCGCCTTTTCAGGACGCTGAAGCTGAAGATGCAGCAAGGCGAGCCGGAGCTGAAGCTTCTCGAAATCGGGATCGAGCGCAAG
>CBFGVE010000088.1:0-8209 GCA_965651915.1 uncultured bacterium | reverse complement strand
GCCTGCTTCAAGGCTCTTTCCGCAGCCCGGACCGTTTGGCCAAACTTCTTGTACTCATCTTCGTCCACGCCTCCCCAAACCCTGTTCTTATCGACGAGCAGTTTCTCCAGCTCCGCAACCAGCTGAAAGAACTTCGTCATCGGCTCCGCGGCTTCGCCGTAATAGGAGGACACATAATCGATGAGCCACCGGTGCGATTCGTCCTTGCTCGCCCAGGCCGAGCGGGCAAAGAAATAGTTGTTGAGCCCCGATGTCCACCAGTTGTGGGGAGGGATTAGCAAAACGACGATGCCCTTGGCTCCCATCCGCGCCATCTGGAGAGTCGTCTGCGTCACATCGGCAGGTCGAAGAATGATCTTTCCCTGCTGGTTGTAGGTATCGGCCCATTGGTATTCAAAGAGAAACGCCCCTTGTGCCCCTGCTCGTGCGCTGTGCTGGATCCAGCTCTTCATCCTGTCCCGCTTGCATACGAGTATGCTCATATTCTTTTCGGGAAGCGTTTCGCTGACCGCCTCTTCCGTCTGAGGGGTGTAGGCCAGGTACTCTACGATCATGTCCGGAGCATGCTTCCGGATCGCTTTGGCGACCCGGTTCACGGCCTTCAGGATAACGTCCTTTGGTCTGCACCGAATGCATTCGCAGTAATTGCCTCCATCTTTCGGCCAGGTTCCAACGATATGCGCCTCGTGGGGATTCTTTGCGATATACTCCACCAGGCGCTGCGCGTAGTAGTCGACCGCTTCGGTATTGGAATAGCAGATCTGGCGGGGAACCCGGGTATTGCCAATCAGTGAAAACCAGTCGGGGTGCTCGCGGAACAGCTCCTTCGGGAAAAGTTCATCCACATTGTGCTCGCCCATGTCCATGAAGATCCCCCGTTTGCGCACTTCTGGAAGCAGCCGCTTGCGGACCTCTCCCCACTTCAGGTTGTCGCAGATGCCGTGGGTATCGGGATCTTCGTAGTCGAAGGGCGACGTAAGCAGCAGGTTCAAGCGGTTTTTCGCCATCCAATCAACGAGCTGGACAAGCAGGGAGAGGCTTTTGCCATTGAACGGGCTGGGAAAGAATCCACGGTAGGAAAGACCGGGTTTCTTGCGAATGGAGATGGGCTTGAGCTCCAGGTTCTTCTGCTTTGGAATCACCTCTTCCTTCACTACCGGATAGAACCAGCGGCACCCCAGTACTTCAAGGAACTCGTACACGGCATAGAGCAGCGCCCGCGGAGAGCCGCCGGCAAGGACCAGCTCGCCCGCTCTCGTTTCGACAAGCAGTTCTTCCTGCTCAAGCCTGTTGCGGCTCCGCTCGCTGTTCGTCACTAGGCGAATCACCGCCCCTTGCTTCGGTTCTGCCCGGCAAATCGGAAGCTTCACCCCAGTGATTTCTTTAAGGTACCGCTGTAGTTCCTGGGCGGCGAAGCGCTCGATCTCGCCGGCCGATTTTGGAAGGTAGATGCGTGCTACGGGCTGGCGGTTGATTACTAGTTGCATAGGAGTTCTTTCGTTGTATGCGCCGCTGGGTGTGAATCGGCTAGGTTGCTAAGCGGTTCCTTTGGGCGGTCAGTAGCACCATGCGGTCAGACACATAAAGCGAGGCCAGTCCCGCGATCAGACACGGAGCGAGGGCTGGAAGTCCGCACATGCCGCATACTACCAGAGCGCTGCCTATGGGCGTCTTGGTTACGCTCGCATTGATTCCGACCATTGTTGCCAGCGAGAAAACAAGAGCATGCGGCCAGCCTGGGACGGCGTGGGGCACTACCTGGCTGAATGCGGCACCGATGAAGAAGAGGGGGATGATAAATCCCCCCTTCCATCCCGAAGAGAGGGTCAGCGACGTGGCCAGCATCTTTGCGGCTCCAGCCGCTAACAAGGCCGGGATAAGCAAGCTGCCGCTGAAGAGATCGACCAACTGGAACTCGCCGTACGTAAGGGCATATGGATTCCAAAGCCCGAGGAACCCTAACGCCACTCCGCCGACTACGGGCACCAGCCATTCGGGGCAACGGCTAAAGACCCTCTTCTGGACCCGGACAAGAAATACAAACAATGCGCCTAGACCCGCCCCGAAGAGGCCGCCAACCCCGCCCCAGAATATGTCGGCAACAGAAAGGTGTTCGACAGATCCAATCGACCAGATGGGTGTCAGCCCAACGCCCAAAATGCCTGCGTTTACCGTGTAGCCGATCAGTGCACCGGTCATGGCGGGAATAAAGGCCTCGTAATATTCGAATCCGCGCCGGTGCATTAGCTCCAGGGAAAAAATTGCCGCGCCAATGGGTGCTCCGAAAAGCAGCGCGAACCCGGTTGCCATACCGGAAATAGTCAGCACCCGCAGTCGGTTGGTGTCGGCGTTCTGCTTTTGGCCAATGGCGGTTCCTATCGCCGCCGTTGTTTGAACCAGCGGAGCTTCCGGGCCCATGGCGCCGCCGCTGGCAATGCAAATCAGCGACGTCGGAATCAGCGACCGTATTTCGGCCCGGTTGGCGCGGCCACCGGAAAGATGGATGTTGTCTACCAGCAAATTGATGTCGCCGGGATTGCCCACGCAGTGCTTCAGCATGGCCACTGCGATGCCAGCGCCGCACATCACCGCGATATGTGTCCAGCTCCCGTGGGCGTCAGGTCCGAGTACCGATGTCAACGCATGCAGCGTAGCAACAAAGAGGCAGCCGACCAGGCCACCAATGGCGCTGACGATGAACACGGATAGAGTAGACCGAATCGAGATCATAATCGGACCTCGATTCTATACCGACCGTATTTAGCCTGCGCAATAGCGCCGTTGATAAATATGCCCTGGGCTTTGGCTCACTGCCCCATCGTGGGAGCTATAGATCACCGCCGCATCCGCCGCTGGAAGGCGAGCAGGGTGCCCAGGCCGCCGAGCAGCAGGGCGAGGGTGGTCGGCTCGGGGATGACGATGCCGCTGGTCACGAGCACGTTGTCGATATTGAACACCTGGTCGCCCGTGGAAAAGGTCCGGAAGCCTAGACGCCCGACCACGTCGGCGGTGTCGTTCGTTCCGGTACCGACAAACGTGAAGGCGGAGGACGACAGGTTCTTGTAGTAGAAGTCGATCTCGCCCACCCCCAGCGTCTCGGCACCGCCCCCGGGCGCGGAGTAATTCACTGCGGATCCGGTATCGTTGACCAGCGCGTAGAACCGGTAGGAAGTATCCAGGGAATAGGTCTTGGTTCCGGCGGCGATTTCGCCCGACGAGAACGTAATGGCACCGTCGTCCAAGGTGATCCGCCAGGCGGCCGACGCGTTGATGTCGCCCCCGGACGTGGTGTAGCCCAGGCTGACGGAGGCATTGGGAGCGCCCGTAGGCTCCTGGTAGTCGAAGGCGAAGGTCGAAACGATGCCGTCGATCGCCGGGAGGTCCTTGAAGAATGAGAGCCCTCCCGTGCCCACATCGTTGAATACGGCGTACTGGTTGGTCGGGCCGAATACGCTGCCGTCGGCCACCACAATGCTGTCCGTGCCGCTTACCGTGTCCCAGTTGGCCGGTTCGGTTCCGACGGTGTCGGACTCGAAGTCGTCCATGAAGATCGGGGTGGCGTGGGTGAGCGCGGGGCTGAATCCCAGCGAGAGGGCGCAGGCGATAAGGAGGTTTGTTTTCATGACACGGGTCCGGTTGGGGTTGCGCTACTCATGGATGGGACGGTCGAATCCGGTCGGAAGCCGGTGAGGTTTCGCCTGCCGTAGCGGTTCGTCGGGGTATGGCGGCGTGATCGCCGGCAGGCGGCCAGCGCGCCCAGGCCGGCGAGAAACATCCCTAGGGTGGTTGGCTCGGGAATGGGGCTCACGCTGGAGATCAGGACATCGTCGATGCTGAACACCTGGTCGCCCGAGGAAAAGGTCCGGAAGCCGAGCCGCCCCACCACGTCGCTGGTATCGTTCACGCCGGTGCCGGCATAGGTGAAGACCGAGGACGACAAGGGCCTGAAGAACACGTTGAACTGGCCCACCCCCAGCGTTTCGACCCCGCCGCTCGGCGAGGAGTAGTCCACCTCGGAGAGCGTATCGTTGATCGTGATGTAGAACCGGTAGGCGGTGTCCAGCGAATAGGACTTGGTTCCGGCGGCGACCTCGCCCGACGAGAAGGTTATGGCTCCGTCGTCCAGAACGATCCGCCACGCAGCCGTCGCGTTGATGTCCCCTCCGGCGGCGGTGTAGCCCACGCTGAGGGTCGCATTGGCGCCGGCGACCGTCGGCTCGTAGAAGTCGAAGGCGAAGGTCGAAACGATGCCGTCGATCTCGGGGAGCTGCTTGAAAAGCGAAAGCCCGCCGCTGCCGACATCGTTGAAGTGGACGTACTGGTTGGGAGACCCGAAGATGCCGTCGTCGGCCACCAGGATGTTGACCGTGCCGCTCACCGTGTCCCAGCTCGCCGGTTCTGTGCCGACGGTGTCGGACTCGAAATCGTCGGAAAACAGGGTTGCGGCGCCAACGGAGATGGTCCCGCAGGATAGCGTAAGTAGAACGAATGGAACAACTTTCATGAAGAACGCCCCTCCGTAGGGATCGGTACACATACAGCAAGAGCAAGCGACCCACGTCACTAATCGAATCAACTATAGTGCAAGTCTAATTCAATTGATGTGCTTTTGCAAGTAGATTTTGCCCTCGAAAGCGTGGAACGGGCACCGGGCCGGGAAGGTGGCGGTCTGCTAACCGCCAGGTTGCGGTTGGCGAAAGTCATTTATCTAAAGCACTATACGTAGATTAGGCGCGACTCGGTTGGAGCTGCTTGTGGCCCTCGATGGGCACCCGCCGGGTCAAGCCGTATGGAGGGCGGGTTGCGGACGTGTGGTCGGGGGCATCCGGATTGGGGAGGGTTCGTACGCAATGCGGGCCACCGAGCAGTTTCCCGGCTGCTGAGTCGTAGATGGCAAGGTTCTTTCTCGGGATGGGCTCACTTACGGGTGGCGGGGCGCTGTGCGGTGGAGTGCTCGGATGGAGGTCCCGTCAGTACTCGTCATCAATCAGGAAGCGTTTCAACATCACCTCCCCGAGTTTCCACGTTTCCTCCCATGAACTCTCTGGTGATTCCAGTGTCACGACAAACAACGTGTCGGTCTTGTCATTGGCTATAAGCACTTGGTGGATGATGATGGGCTTTGCTACCGCCGGGGCGTTTCGGTATCGGAGTCCGAAGGCTTTGAACGGGCCGCTACTCAAATCCTGGGAGGAAAGCATGGTGTTTTCCTTTTGGCCTAGCGAGGATTGAGCCATTCCAGTTGCGAATGCTGATGGCGGCATGCCTTTGTGCATCTGAATACCCTTGATCACCTGCACCGTCAGGCCCGTCTCGAAGGATCCCTCGTCTTCAACGGATTCCTTGGATAACACGTAGGTATGAGACGAGTTGCCCGGCTTGTGGAACCGGTGCCAATTGGTAGGGCATAGGAAAGCACTTTGCACTTCAGTGAAGCGCTCCCAGCGGTACCCATCTGGCGAAGGTGGGAGCGGGGTGTCGTTTGTGGATTTGGCACCCCCCGCAAAGGTCAGTGCTGCAACGGGAACGATGGCAAGTATGACAATGGGTATCCTCATAGATCTCCTGGCGGTTGGTGCTCCTCAGGGGAGGCCGTTAGGCCCCTGCCCTGCAGGAGGTTGCTCGACCTACTCTTTCTCAATGGTTATGGTCCGGGGACCGGACGCTATCGGAATGGTTGAGACATACAGGTGATCGTCCTGACTGACGAAGGTCAGCGCCTCGGCTTTTGGACGGCCTGTGCTAAGCCAGATGGCGAATGGTCCCGCCTCCCTTAGGCGGAGCGTCAACCGATCGTCGTCCACCGCGAGAACCTCCACGGCGGCAGAGGATAGAAACTTGTCGGTGCGGCCGATCACCGACCAGCCGTGCTGGATCGGGCTTACCTGTAGCAGGCGGTCGCCGAATCCCTTTATGATGACCTTGTAGCCCCCCTCGCCCATTTTCGATGCCTTCTGCGTGTAGTGGTCATAAACGAGCAGGCCTTCGTCGGGAATCGCCCACCTTCCCGGATACGGCTGGATCATGGCCGATGCTGCGGCATAGTCTCCCGGTCCTATGCTTCCGGATAGCTCGGGTTCGCCTCCCTCCAGATCCCTGTGCAGGTTGTAGAGCACAAATGCGGCCGACTTGTTCGGCAGAGGCGCCATGACCCGGTAGAGCCGCTCTTCCTCCAGCATCCTGAACACATCCTCCGGCAAGGGCGCTGCCGGCGCCAGGGGCCTCAGCAACAGGCCATCACCATAGCACAGCGGGAAAATGTGCTCCGGCTTCAGTTGGCTGTGGCGGTCCGACAAGTAAATCGGGGCCCCCGACATAGCCTTGGAAACCGCCATCATGCGCCCGGCAACCTTGTCGGAAGAATGGAACATGTCATGGTCGCCCCAGGCGGTCTGCCCGAGCCAGGGCGTCGATGCGTAGGAGTGGTAGAGGTGCTCCTTCGCCCTCGTTAGATTGCCGGCTATATAATCCTCGCTGCAACGCCCGACACTGTTCTCCCCCGAGTTGAAAATGAAGTGGGGAACATGCCAGTTGCAGTTGATCAGCCCATCAAACTCTTCCGCCACAATAGCCTGATATAGCCTTGAAAACAGAACCGTGGCTTCTGTCGGATTCCCGACCGCGTTTGCAGTGGTGGGCGGGAACGGGCCAAGAGGTTTGCGTTGCCCGGTTCCCGCGTAGATGGGGAGCAGCGTGCCGCAGAAGTCGATCTTCACAATATCAATCCCGTCGCGAATAGAGGCGGACAGCAGGTGGCGGAGGAAGGTCTCAATGGACGCCTCGTCCGGTTTTGGCACCATCCTCCCGTTGTGCGCGAGCATCATGGCGTCGGCAATTTCCGCCGGCTGGCCCTCCGGCATGGCCCAGGCATCGCCCAGCAGGGCGTGCCACATTCCGACCCAGCGGATTCCATCGTTCCTCCGGAGGTCGACCAGCGGTTTGTATCCATGAGGAAAGGTATCCTGCTTCGGAGCCAGCGAGTCCGGGTCGAAGTGCCCGTCATCCACTAGAAAGTAGCGTATAGGAACCGGTGACTGCTCCAGCCCCTTGAACTCGCTGACCATCCCGTCGCTCGATATCTCCTTGTGATAGCTCTCCCAGGAGCACCAGCCCAGATAGTTGAATACCTCCGGATACTTCTTGTCCTCCCTTCGCTTCATCCAGCCTTTGATCTGATCCACCTCGCACGCCAGGCTCCACGCCTGGCGGCAAGCATCGTAGGGGGAATCGGCAAATGCCCATGCCGCAAGGGGCATGTCGCCATTCACGCTGGAGGAGCCGTGGGTGCCCAGGTGCAGCTTGAAACATCCGTCGCCGGGGGCAAACCAGGCGTAGGCCTGTTCGCCGCACAGGGGAAGAATCGCAAGATACCGGCCATCGGCCAGGTCAAGCAGAAGAAAGATACCCCCTTCTGGCCCCTCGGGCTGGGTGATGGCGATCGGACGCACCCGGTTCCCGGCATACGGCCACCAGTAGCCGCAGTAGTAGACCCCGCGGTTAAATGCCGGAATGCGCAGCGTAAAGGTTTCCAAAATCCCCTGTGAATCCGGTTCTCCGGAATACGATCTGATGATCTTGACTCCGTTGTCGGAACCGGTCAGATCGAGCGTCTCGGGTTCGGCGCAAAGGCTATGACCGGATAGAGTCACGAGCGGCACTAATAGAAGAGGTCTCATCAGAGGAAGCCATTTCATCTCGTCCTTTTCTTGTCTTCTTTGGTCGTGGGTTTAAGCCCCCTGCACGGAGGCTCGGCTCTCTTTCCAGTGCATTCTGCCTAGCAGGAGGGGCCGGCGCAAGCGGTTGTTCCGCATTTTCCCAGCGCAGGAACAGAAGAGCCCCGCCTTGGTTGCCGCATGCCGGGGATAGCGCCTCACGGTGCCCCTACGAACAGGCAGGCCGCCTGCCGTGCGAGTGATGCCACGCTTCCGGATCTCATCCAGAAGAAGGACGTCGTACACCGTCCCCAGAAGCCCTGGACCAATTTCACGCTGGACCGCTAGTGCAGCGTCCACGGTTTAGTTGCCTATACGGTTCTCACCCATCTCTGCGATCTTTGCGGGAGTCATTTGTTCTACTTTCGAACGCGCCGGTGACTGGCCGGGGAACTGCGAAGCGAAGCGGCGCAGTTTTCCCGGTCCGTCCTCCACCGGCTGGTTATGATCCGTCCTCTGTCTTCTGGTCGAGGCCCTTGGCGCGGGATGTCAGAATG
>CBFGVE010000087.1:0-8223 GCA_965651915.1 uncultured bacterium | reverse complement strand
CTGGGAATCGACCCGGGCCTGGTTGATGCGGCCAAGGTGCGAGAACGCCTCGCGGATGGCAGGGGCGGTGATTTCGTTGTAGGTCACGCGGAAGAACTTGTCCTCGGGCACCTTGCCGCGCAGCTCGTGGGCGAGATGCCAGGCGATGGCCTCCCCCTCGCGGTCGGGGTCGGGGGCGAGAATGATCTGGTCGGCCGCCTTGGCCGCCTGCTTCAGCTCGGTGAGCACCTTCTGCCGTCCCTTGATCGCGGCATACTGCGGCTTGAAGCCGTTTTCGATATCGACGCCAAACTTGTCGGACGGCAAATCCCTCACGTGGCCCATGGAGGCTTTCACGACATAATCGCTGCCGAGGATCTTGTTGATGGACTTGGCCTTGGCCGGGGATTCTACGATGACAAGTGACTTAGGCATGCGAAATTCTTTCGGTTTATTCAAAAGTTAAACGTTCAACTATCCACGGACTCCGGGCGTATGGCAAGCGCGACCATCCGGCCAGGAAGCATGCGGACGATTTTCTTCATTTCAAGTCCCATGAGCACCGCGCTCAAACGTCCCACCCCCACTCCGGTGCGTCGGGCCAGTGTATCGACATCCAGCTCGCTGCCGACCAGCTCGGCGACAATCTTCTGCTCCTCGTCGCCCAGGGCGAAGGGGAGCGAGGCCTGGGTGGCTGCGGCCGGATTCTGGCTTGGAGGCGGTATCAAATACTCGAATTCGCGGACGATGTCATTAACATCCTCTACAAGTTTGGCCCCGGCTTTAATCAACGCATGGCCTCCTCGCGATGCGGGAGAGTCCACCCTCCCGGGCACCGCGAAGACCAGCCGGCCCTGCTCCAGTGCGGCGTCGGCGGTGATCAGCGAGCCGCTTTTCAGCGGGGATTCGACAACCAGCACCCCCATGCTGAGCCCGCTGACAACCCGGTTGCGGTAGGGAAACGTGGTTCGGTCGGGCTCTCGACCCAGGGGATACTCTGCGATGACCGCGCCCTGTTCGGCAATTTCCTGGGCGAGATCGGCGTTTTCGGGAGGATAGAGGCAGTCCAGCGCGCCCCCGAGCACGGCGAAGGTACGCCCGCCGGCTTTCAGCGCCCCGCGGTGGGCGGCGGCATCGATCCCCCGGGCCAGCCCGCTAACCACGGTGAATCCAGCCTTGGCAAGCCCGTAGCCGAAGCGGTCGGCGCACTGCTGGCCGTAATGGGTGCAGCGGCGCGAGCCCACGAGAGCCAGGGCATGGCGGTCGGCCGGCTTGAGGGTGCCCTGAACATAGAGGGCCAGAGGAGGGTCGTAGATGTTCTTGAGCGCCGTCGGGTAGTCGGGATCGACCGGAGTGATGATCCGGGCGCCCAGCCGCTCGGCCTTGGCCTGTTCCTCGTCGGCGCTATAGCGGGCCCGGTCGCGGATGATCTTGGTCGCCAGCTCCCGGCCGATGCCTGGAACCCGGAGCAGTTCCTCCTCCGGGGCCACCAGCCCGGCGGCGGCGGACCCCAGCGTCTCGGAGATGGCCCGCGCCTTGACCGGCCCCATGCCCTCGAACATGTTGTAAAGAATGTAGGCCTCCCGCTCGGCCCCCGTCGCTAACTGATTCATCTCGCCCCCGAACTGCCTTAAATGTGGATATTCACCTGCTGCAAAGAGGCCAGAAGCAGCCACAATTATTCGGCGATGGCAAGCCAAAACCAACAAGCAACGACTTCCCGCACATAGCTCTTGCAATGCCCGCAGGGTCCAGCTAAATGAAGGGGCTTTCCTTCGTAGCTCAACCCTCCCCGCCTCCGGCGGCCCAATCCGGCAAGAATCTGTGCAACTTACTATCCTTCAAGGCGTTGATGCATTTTCCCCTTTTCGTCTAACCCCTCTTTGCGATGCACTTGCCCAACGCCTGGGGGGCATAGGGTTCGACCGCCTAGAGGCCCGGTTCGTCTATTTCATCGAGTCCAGCGGCCCCCTATCCGCCGAGCTAGAGACCCAGTGCCGCGCCCTGCTCGGCAGCCCCGGGCGCTACCAGCCCTCCCCCGGCTTTTTCGTCACCCCCCGCAAGGGCACCATCTCCCCCTGGTCCTCCAAGGCAGGCGATATCTTCCACAACTGCGGCCTGGCCGCCGTCCGCAGAATCGAGCGCGGCATTTTCTTCCAGGTCTTCAACCGCAGCGGCAGCGTGCTGCCGGCCGCCCAGCTTCGGCCTGCCTTGGATCTGCTGCACGACCGCATGACCGAAGGCGTATACGAGGAGGTTGCCGACCTCTTCGCCCATCCCGAGCCTGCCCCCCTCGCCACGGTCGACATCCTCGGGGGCGGACGCCCCGCCTTGGCGGCGGCCAACCGCGACATGGGCCTGGCACTTAGCGACGAAGAAATCGACTACCTCTTCGCGGCCTACACCGGCATCCAGCGCAATCCCACCGATGTGGAGCTGGTCATGTTCGGCCAGGTGAATTCCGAGCACTGCCGCCACAAAATCTTCAATGCCGACTGGATCGTCGATGGCGAAGCCGGGGACCGCTCCCTGTTCTCGATGATCAAAAACACCCACCAGCAGCACCCGGACGGCACACTGGTCGCCTATAAGGACAACTCCAGCGTCATCGAGGGTTTCCGGGCGGACTGGTTCCACGTCCGGCGCGACGGACTCCCGGTCTACGACCGCATCGAAGACCAGCTCGACATCATCATGAAGGTGGAAACCCACAACCACCCCACCGCCATCTCTCCCTACCCCGGCGCCGCCACCGGCGTCGGCGGGGAAATCCGCGACGAAGCCGCCACCGGCACCGGCAGCAAAACCAAGGCGGGTCTCGCCGCGTTCATGGTGTCCAATCTCCGAGTTCCCCATTTTGTCATGCCCTGGGAACGACCCTACGCCGAATTCCCTGCGCGGCTTGCCACTCCCTTGCAGATTATGCTCGAAGGCCCGATCGGCGGGGCGAACTTCGGCAACGAGTTCGGCCGCCCCCAGCTTCTCGGCCTGTTCCGGACCCTCGAAACCGAGCACAACGGACGCTACCGAGGCTACCACAAGCCCATCATGGCGGCAGGCGGCATGGGCGTCATCCGGCGCGGACTCGTCCCCAAGAAGCCCATCGCGCCTGGCTCCTGCATCGTGCAGCTCGGCGGGCCGGCGATGAAGATCGGTCTTGGCGGTGGAGCGGCCTCGTCGATGGCTACCGGCGAGAATGCCGCCGATCTCGATTTCGACTCGGTCCAGCGCGGCAACGCGGAAATGGAACGGCGCTGCCAGGAGGTGATCGACGCCTGCATCGGGCTCGGCGACGACAATCCCATCCTCAGCATCCACGATATCGGCGCGGGAGGCCTCTCCAACGGATGCCCCGAGCTGGTAGCCGAGACCGGTGGCCACTTCCACCTGCGCAAGGTGCCGAACGAAGACCTCTCGATGAGCCCCATGCAGATCTGGTGCTGCGAGGCCCAGGAGCGCTACGTCCTCGCGGTGGCGCCCGAACGGGTCGATGAGTTTCTAGCCCTGTGCGAGCGCGAGCGCTGCCCCGCCGCGGTGATTGGCCACGCCGTGGACAACGGCCAGCTCATTCTCGAGGACGAGCACTTCGGCAACCGCCCCATCGACATCGATCTCTCGGTCATCCTCGGCAAGCCGCCCAAAATGCTCCGCGACGTGCGCCGCCTAGCCGAGACCCCACCCCCGCTCAAGCTCTCCGAGGTCCAGCTCGGCGCGGCGATCGAGCGCGTACTCCGCCTGCCAGCTGTAGCCAGCAAGACCTTCCTGATCACCATCGCCGACCGAAGCGTCACCGGGCTGGTGGCCCGGGACCAGATGGTCGGCCCCTACCAGACTCCCGTTTCCGACGCGGCGGTCACCATGACCTCCCACCAGTCCCGTACCGGCGAGGCCATGAGCATGGGCGAACGCACCCAGGCCGCGCTGGTGTCCGCCCCAGCGTCGGGCCGCATGGCGGTGGGCGAGGCCCTGACCAACATCGCCGGCACCTGTATTGGCGACATCGGCCGCGTCAAGCTGTCCGCGAACTGGATGTGCGCCTGCGGCGAGGAGGGCGAGGACGCCAACCTCTTCGACACCGTACGGGCAGTCGGCATGGAGCTGTGCCCCGCCCTGGGCCTGTCCATACCAGTCGGCAAGGACTCGCTTTCCATGCGTACGGTCTGGAAGGATGCCTCGGGCGGGAACCACCGCCAAGTCGCCCCCCTCAGCCTCATCGTCAGTGCCTTCGCCCCGGTGCAGGACGTGGGCCGCACCGTGACGCCCGAGCTGAAGGACGTCGAGTCGGCGCTCTTCCTCCTCGACCTCGGCCAAGGTCGCAACCGCCTGGGGGCCTCCGCCCTCGCCCAGGTCTACAACCAGGTGGGCTCGGACTGCCCTGATCTTGACGATCCCGCCCAGTTCCGCAGCTTCTTCGCCGCCGTTCAGGAACTGGTGGCTAAAGGCCTGATCGCGGCCTACCACGACCGGTCCGATGGCGGCCTGTTCGCCACTTTGGCCGAAATGGCCTTCACCTCGCGCATTGGACTGAAGATCAGCCTCGACTGCCCCAGCGACCTCCTCCCCTTGCTGTTCAGCGAGGAGCTTGGCGCCGTCATCCAGGTGCCCGACGCGCACCGCAGCGAGGTGCTGAGCATCCTCCAGCGGCATGGGGTGGACGCCATCTGCCACGAGATCGCCCGGCCGACCGCCGACCGCCACCTCGAAATCCGCCGCAACGGAGCCTGCGTATACCGTGCGCCCATCGCCCAGCTCCTGCGGGCATGGTGCGAACTTAGCTACCGCATGCAGTCGATCCGAGACAACCCCGACTGTGCCAGCGAGGAATTCGACGCCCTGACCGACGAGCAGGACCCGGGTCTCTCCTTCTCCCTCACCTACGACCCGGCCCAGCCCCGGGCGAAGCGCGACCGCCGGCCGGAGATGGCCATCCTGCGCGAGCAGGGGGTCAACGGCCACGTCGAAATGGCGGCGGCCTTCGACCGCGCCGGCTTCCGCAGCATCGACGTCCACATGACCGATCTGCTCGGCGGGCGCATCGCCCTCGACCGCTTCGCGGGTCTGGTCGCCTGCGGCGGATTTTCGTACGGCGACGTGCTCGGCGCCGGATCGGGCTGGGCGAGCTGCATCCTCTACAACGAGGCCCTCAAGGCCCAGTTCGCCCAGTTCTTCGCCCGGCCCGACACCTTCGCCCTGGGCGTGTGCAACGGCTGCCAGATGATGTCGCAGCTCAAGGAGATCATCCCCGGCGCCGGCCACTGGCCCGCGTTCCGCCGCAACCGCTCGGAGCAGTTCGAGGCCCGCTATTCCCGGGTCGAGATCCTCCCCTCGCCCTCCATCTTCTTTCAGGGCATGGAGGGCTCGAAGCTCTGCATTCCCGTTGCCCATGGAGAGGGGCGGGCCGAATTCGCCCGCGCCAGCGACCTCGATGCGATCCAGCAGGCGGGGCTCGCCAGCATGCGCTACATCGACAACGCCGGGAACCCGGCCACACGCTACCCGCAGAACCCCAACGGCTCCCCCGGGGGCCTCACCGGATTTACCAGCGAGGACGGCCGGGCCACCATCATGATGCCCCACCCCGAGCGCGCCTTCCGCGCCCTCCAGCTTTCGTACCGCCCAAGCGGCATCTTCGCCGGCGACGAAGGCCCCTGGCTCAGGATGTTCCAGAACGCCCGCGACTTTATAGGCTGAACCTGCCATGAATCGAGATAACCGAGGAGTACTGGCCACGGTCCGCAGCCGGCCGCTGCTGTTCCCGCTCGTCCTCTGTGCCCTCTTCCTCAGCTTCTCGGTGTTCTACATCCATACGTCCACCGCCCTTGCCGCCCGCTTCTCCGATTCGGTCGCCCAGCTCCAGCGTATCGAGGCGATCAAGGGCACGGCGTTCATGTTCATCACCGCCCTGCTGGTTTTCGGCGTGACCGCGATGCTCTGCTTGCGGATCGCCCAGCAGATGCGCGAAATCGAGCAGCACCGGGACGCCCTGCTGCAATCCGAGCGGCGGGCGCTCACCGGCTGCTTCGCCGCCTCGGTCGCCCACGACCTCAACAACATCCTCACCATCATCGGCCTCCAGGTGCAGGAAATGGCCCTGAGGGAAGATCTGGCCGATAGCCCCAATGCCCGCCTGGCCCAGGAGCTGGAGGACTCCGTGGGCAAGCTCGCGACCCTTTCGCGAAAGCTGATGGAGGTGGGCAAGGAGGGCGTGCCCGGCCAGTTTAGGCGCGAAGAGCTGGGCTCGGTCCTCCGCGGATGCCTCGACCTTGCGCAGTCCCGGGCCAAGGCGGCGGGTTGCAAAGCCACCCTGAGGGTCGAAGGGCCGGTAGGAGCCGAAATCAACCGCAGCTCGGTAGAGCAGATGGTCATCAACCTGTTGCTCAACGCCATCGAGGCCTGCGGTCGGGGCGATCAGGTCAAACTTTGCCTCTATACCGCGGGCGACGAAGCCCTGATCGAGGTCCACGACAGCGGCCCCGGCGTGCAGCCCGAACACGCCGGACAGATTTTCAAGCCCTTTTTCACCACCAAGCCCAAAGGTACCGGTCTGGGCCTCCTGTCGGTCAAGGCCTGTGTGGAGCTGCACGGAGGCGATTTCGAGGTGGCCCGCTCGGACCTCGGCGGGGCCTGTTTCCGCATCCGCCTCTCCCTCCGTCGCCCCGACCAGGCCGACGACGGGGACCCAGACCGGCTTCCCGGCCGGAAGAGCGCCTAGGCCCGTCAAAGAAAATGCCGCTTGGTGATTGAATGAGAACGATATTTCCCGATAATGAGCAAACCGTTTTGAAGCCGCCTCGGAAGATGCGGTCCGAATCCTTTTCCACCCAGGTGAACCTCCCATGTGCGGAATAGTCGGCATCCTATCGAACAAGAACAGCGCCGCAGCGCCCCTCGCCTACGAGGCCCTTACCGTCATCCAGCACCGCGGCCAGGATTCGGCGGGCATCGCCTCCTGCCACGGCGACCGGATGTTCGTCCACAAGGGCAACGGCCTCGTCCGCGACGTGTTCAGCCAGGAGCAGATGACCCAGCTCCGGGGCAACATGGCCATTGGCCACTCGCGCTACCCCACCGCAGGCACCTCGTCCTGCACCGAGGCCCAGCCGTTCTACGTCAACTCGCCCTACGGCATCGTCCTCGCCCACAACGGAAACCTCACCAACGCCGAACAACTCAGCGAGGAACTCTTCCGCAACGACCTGCGCCATCTGAATACCGACTCCGACTCCGAGGCGCTGCTCAACGTTCTCGCTCACGAACTGGCCGAAAGCCACAAGCTCGCCCTCGACAAGGACGATATTTTCACTGCGGTCTCCCGTCTCCACGCCCGCTGCCACGGGGCCTACGCCGTCGTGGCCATGATCTGCGGCTACGGCCTCCTCGGCTTCCGGGATCCCTACGGCATACGCCCCCTTGTCCTCGGCCGCCGGGAAACCGCCCTCGGCGTGGAGTACATGCTCGCCTCGGAAAGCGTCGCGCTTTCGGTGATGGGGTTCGAGATCGAGCGCGATGTCCTGCCCGGCGAAGCCATTTTCATCGACCAGAAGGGCCGGTTGCACGCCCGCGTCTGCGCCGAGAAGACCCAGCTCCGCCCCTGCATCTTCGAGTTCGTCTACCTCGCCCGCCCCGACAGCATCATCGACGGGGTTTCGGTCTACAAGGCCCGCCTGCGCATGGGCGACAAGCTGGCCGCCAAGATCCTGCGGGAGTGGCCCGACCACGACATCGATGTCGTCATCCCCATTCCCGACACCAGCCGGACGAGCGCCCTCCCCATTTCCTTCCACCTCGGCGTGAAGTACCGCGAAGGCTTCATTAAAAACCGCTACATCGGCCGAACCTTCATCATGCCCGGCCAGAGCGAGCGGAGGAAATCGATCCGCCAGAAGCTCAATCCCATCCCGCTTGAGTTCGAGGGCAAGAATGTCCTGCTGGTCGACGACAGCATCGTGCGCGGCAACACCTCCCGCCAGATCGTGCAGATGGCCCGCGACGCTGGCGCCGCCAAGGTCTACCTCGCCTCCGCCGCTCCGCCGATCCGCTTTCCCAACGTCTACGGCATCGACATGCCCTCCTCTTTCGAACTCATCGCCTTCGGCCGCACGGTCGAGGAGGTCTGCGCCGAGATCGGTGCCGACCGCCTGATCTACCAGGACCTCGACGACCTCGTTGACACCGTGCGCGAAGGCAACCCGCACATCGACGCCTGCGACACCACCTGCTTCGACGGCAACTACTTCACCCAGG
>CBFGVE010000086.1:0-8236 GCA_965651915.1 uncultured bacterium | reverse complement strand
TTCAGGTTGACGAGGTCGTCTTTGGTGTAGGCTGGCATGGGGTCTCCTGGAGAAATGAGGTTAGACGCCGCTGTAGGCGGAGAAGCCGCCGTCGATGGGGACGACGATGCCGGTGACGAACTTGGCGGCCGGCGAGACCAGCCACAGCAGAGTGCCGACGAGGTCCTCGGGTTCGCCGAAGCGGCCCATGGGAGTGTGGGCGAGGATCTGCTGGCCGCGCGCGGTGAGGGTTTCGCCATCGGCCTCGCGGAGGAGGAACTTGTTCTGGGCGGTCTCGAAGAAGCCGGGGGCGAGGGCGTTCACCCGGATGGCGGGGGAGTAGTTCTGCGCGAGGTGGACGGCGAGCCACTGGGTGTAGTTGTTGATCGCGGCTTTGGCGGCGGAGTAGCCGACGATGCGGGTGAGGGGGCGGAAGGAGTTCATCGACGAGATGTTGATGACCGATCCGGCGCCGCGCTCCAGCAGGAGCTGTCCAAAGACCTGGGTGGGGATGACAGAGCCGAGGAGGTTGAGGTCGATGACGAAGCGGAGCGCCTCGGGGGGCATGTCGAAGAAGCTGAGTTCGGCGGAGGCGGTGGCTTCTTTCTTGTTGCCGCCGGCTCCGTTGACGAGGATGTCGAGTCCGCCGAAGCGCTGCTTCACCGCGTCGGCGGCGGCTTCGAGGCTGGCGCGGTCGAGCACGTTGGCCTTGAGTCCGATGGCCTCGCCGCCTTCGTCGGCGATGCGCTGGGCGAGGGCCTTGGCGGCGTCCTCGGCGAGGTCGAGCACGGCGACTTTGACGCCGCGGCGGGCGAGGGCGAGGGCGAGTTCGCCGCAGATCACGCCGCCGCCGCCGGTGACGGCGGCGACCTGGCCGGAGATGTCGAAGAGGGAATCGCTCATGGGGAAAGCTCCTTTAGCTAAGCCATTGGGTGTGGAAGTGTTCGCCGCGCGGACGGTCCACGCGCTCGTAGGTGTGGGCACCGAAGTAGTCGCGCTGGGCCTGGAGAAGGTTGGCGGGGAGGCGGGCGCAGCGGTAGCCATCGTAGAAGGAGAGGGCCGCGCCCATCGCGGGCATGGGGATGCCGAGCGAGACCGAGGCGGCGACGACGCGCCGCCAGGCGCTCTGGGCGCTGCCGGTGGCTTCCTTGAAGAAGGGGTCGAGCAGCAGGTTGCTGAGATCGGGCTCGCGGGCGAAGGCCTCCTTGATGCGTTCGAGGAAGACGGAGCGGATGATGCAGCCGCCGCGCCACATCAGGGCGATGCCGCCGTAGTTGAGGTTCCAGCCGTATTCCCCGGCAGCGGCGCGCATGAGCTGGTAGCCCTGGGTGTAGCTGATGATCTTGGAGGCGTAGAGGGCGTCCTCCAGGTCGCGGAGCAGCTCCTCGCGGTCGCCCTTGTAGAGGGGTTTCGGGCCGGCGAGCTGGGAGGCGGCCGCGATCCGCTCGTCCTTGAGCGAGGAGAGGCAGCGGGCGAAAACCGCCTCGCCGATGAGGGTGAGGGGTTGGCCGAGGTCGAGCGCGTTGATCGCGGTCCACTTGCCGGTGCCCTTCTGGCCTGCCGAGTCGAGAATCTGGTCGATCACCGCGTTGCCGTCCGCGTCGCGGTAGGCGAGGATGTCGCGGGTGATCTCGATGAGGTAGGAGTTGAGCTTGCCCTTGTTCCACTGGGCGAAGACCTCGTGCATCTCGTCGTTCGAGAGTCCGAGGCCGTCCTTCATCAGGTGGTAGGCCTCGCAGATCATCTGCATATCGCCGTACTCGATGCCGTTGTGGACCATTTTGACGAAGTGGCCGGCGCCGTTCTCGCCGACCCAGTCGCAGCAGGGCTCGCCGGCGTCGGTCTTGGCGGCGATCTTCTGGAAGATGGTTTTCACATGGGGCCATGCGGCGGGGGAGCCGCCGGGCATGATGCTCGGACCTTTGAGGGCACCCTCCTCGCCGCCGGATACGCCGGTGCCGATGAACAGCAGGCCCTTGGCCTCGACCGTCTTCTGGCGACGGTTGGTGTCGGGGAAGTGGGAGTTGCCGCCGTCGATGAGAATGTCGCCGGGGGAGGCGACGCCGAGGAGGCCGTCGATCACCTGGTCGACCGCCTTGCCGGCGGGGACCATCATCATGATCTTGCGCGGGGCGGCGAGACTCGCGGCCAGCTCCTCGAGCGAGGAGGTGCCGCCGACGGCCTGGCCTGCGGGGGCGGCGTCCACGAGGGCCTTCACCTTGGCGGGATCGGTGTCGAAACCGATAACCTTGAAGCCCTTTCTGGCGATGTTGAGCGCCAGATTGCGGCCCATGACGCCGAGGCCGACCATGCCGATATCGTAGGAAGAACTCATAGCTGCATAACTCCGTGGATTCTGCGGGTGAGCGGGAAATAGCGTTGGTCCGCAACATAGAAAGGGACAGGTGCGGAATCAAGCTAAAACGATTGAGATATGAAAATAATGTTGATTTCACCCCCGAGGTGTGGGAGTTTTCAGAAGGTTGGCGCTAGCGGGGCCTACGGTACAAGAGGCCTCTAATGCTAGCCGATTCGCCGAGCCGAAAGGAAACGAAAATGCCGAGAAATGTGCTGGTTGCCCAGTCGGGCGGTCCTACTTCCGTGATCAACAACTCCCTGCGCGGGGTGATCGACTTCTGCCGGGAGCACCCGGGGGACTTCGGCCGCGTCTACGCGGGCTGGCATGGGGTCGAAGGGGTGCTGAAGGAGGAGCTGCTGGATCTTAGCGCCCAGGATCCGCGCGAGATCGCGCTGCTGGAGACCACGCCGGCGGCGGGGGCGATCGGCACCTGCCGCTACAAGCTCAAGAAATCGCAGGCCGAGGATTTCCAGCGGGTGATCGAGGTGCTGCGCGCCCACGACATCGGCTACTTCTTCTACAACGGCGGGAACGATTCCATGGACACCGCGCACAAGGTCGCGGTGCTCGCGGCGGAGCAGGGGCTCGATCTCGTGGCGACCGGGGTGCCCAAGACGATCGACAACGACGTGGGCGACGCGGCGTTCAAGCTGATCGACCACACTCCGGGCTATGGCTCGGTGGCCCGCTACTGGGCCTGCAATCTGCTGTCGGCCAACGAGGAGAACGCGGGCTCGTGTCCGGCGGACCCGGTGCTGGTGCTCCAGGCGATGGGCCGCAAGATCGGCTATATCCCGGCGGCGGCGCGGCTTGCCGACCCGGAGCGGCGGCTGCCGCTCCAGATCTACATGACCGAGTCGAAGGTGACGCTGGAACAGATCGCCGACAACGTGAACGACCAGCTCCGCCGCGACGGGCGCTGCATCGTCGTGGTGAGCGAGGGGCTGGACGTGGGCGAGATCGGCGCGACCCGCGACTCCTTCGGGCATGTGCAGTTCGGCGCGAGCGGCACGACCGCCCAGCAGGCGCTGGTGAGCTACCTCAACCAGGTGGGGCTCACCGCGACGGGCAAGGCGCGCGGGCAGGTGCCGGGAACGGACCAGCGCCATGCGCCGGTGCTCGCCTCGGATGTGGATCTGGACGAGGCCTACCAGGTGGGCCGCAAGGCGGCGGAGATCGCGCTGCGCGACGGCAACGGCTGGATGTCCACCATTCTACGTGAGCCGGGCGAGGCCTATGCGGTGCGCTACGGCAAGGTGGAGCTGGAGAAGGTGGCGAACAGCGAGCGCTTCTTCCCCGAGGAGTGGATCGCCCCGAGCCGCTGCGATGTTACCGACGAGTTCATCCGCTACGCCCAGCCGCTGATCGGGCGCGAGTGGGTGAGGGTGCCGCTGGAAAATGGCTTGCCCCGCTTCACCCGCTTCGAGAGGATTTTTGCCGAACAGAAGTGTCCCGCCTATGTCCCCCAGGCCTACCGGGCTTAACCAGCACCCCACGGAGACCTCCATGCCCTCGCACCTATCCCTAGGAGGCCCCCAGGCCTCGATCACGCCGGCCGAGATCGCCGGATTTCTCGACGACTGGTGCGCCCGCGTAGCGGCTTGCGCGCGCCGGGTCCTGCTGCTCCCGCCGGACATCACCCGCATGAATTCCCGGGCCGGAGAGCTGACCGAAGGAATATACCGCCGGCTGTCTGGCAAGGCGGTGGTGCGCATCATGCCCGCGCTGGGCACGCACTTCCCGATGACCCGGGCCGAGCGGCACAAGATGTTCGGTGCGGCGATTCCCGACGACGCCTATCTGGAGCACCGCTGGAAGGACGACCTGCGCGAGCTGGGCGAGGTGCCGGGCGAGCGCATCGCCGAGCTGTCCGAGGGCAAGCTCGACTATGCGATGGAGGTGGCGGTGAACCGCGAGCTGTTCGATGGCGGCTACGACCTCATCGTCTCGATTGGCCAGGTGGTGCCGCACGAGGTGATTGGCATGGCCAACTACACCAAGAATGTGATGGTCGGGGTGGGGGGGCGGCAGACGATCAACAAGTCGCACTTTCTCGGCGCGGTCTACGGCATGGAGCGGATCATGGGCCGGGCCGATACGCCGGTGCGCCGCGCGCTCAACGAGGGCTACGACCGCTTCCTGCGAGGCCGGCTGCCGATCCAGTATCTGCTCACCGTAGTTGAGAAGCGGCAGGACGACCTGCACCTGCGCGGGCTGTACGCGGGCGAGGACGACGCGACCTTTCTCGAGGCCGCCGAGCTGTGCCGCAAGGTGAACCTCGACTTGCTCGACGAGCCGATCGCCAAGGCGGTGGTGTTTCTCGATCCGGAGGAGTTCAAGAGCACCTGGCTGGGCAACAAGGCGGTGTACCGCACCCGCATGGCGATGGCGGATGGCGGGGAGCTGTTCGTGCTGGCCCCCGCGCTGCACACCTTCGGCGAGGACCCCGAAATCGACCGGCTCATCCGGCGCTACGGATACCGGGGCACCGAGCAGACCCTGCGCGACGTACGCGACCACGCGGAGCTGGCCAACAATCTTTCCGCCGCCGCGCATCTCATCCATGGCACATCGGACGGGCGCTTCCGCATCACCTACTGTCCGGGGCCCGGTGTCACCGAGGCCGAAGTGCGCTCGGTGGGCTTCGACTACCTTCCCTACGAGGAGGCGGTGAGACGCTTCCGGCCCGAGGCGCTGCGCGACGGCTGGAACGAGGCCCCCGGCGAGGGCCGCCTGTTCTACGTGAGCAATCCGGCGCTGGGCCTGTGGGCGCTGAAGCGCCAGTTCGCATAGACCCGCCGACGCATTGAGCTTGAACCTCTTTGGCGGCGGGACTAGATTCAGAGGCAGCCATGAGCGCCGCCGCCGAATTGCTAGATCGAGCCACAAAGATTCTGGACCGGGAACCCGGCCTCCAGGCCGCGATGGCCTATGGTTCGGCGGTTACCGGTGAGCTGGCGCCCCACAGCGATGTGGATCTAGGGGTGCTGTTCGAGCAGCCGCTGACGGCGGAGCGGAAGCTGGACCTGATGGACCGGCTCCAGCAGGCGCTTGGCCGCGATGTGGATCTCGTGGATATCCGCGAGGCCAACGGGTTGATCCTCCGCGAGATTCTGTGCAAAGGGGTTTCGCTGCTCAGAAAGGACAGCACCGCCTTCGCCGAACAGCTCATCCGCATGGTCTACAACGAGATGGATTTCATGCCCTATTACCGCCGCACGCTGCGGGAGCGGGCGGAGAGGTTCGCCCATGGATAAGGACCTTGTACTCGAAAAGCTGGAAAGTCTGCGCCGCTGCGTCGAGCGAATCCGTTCCAAAACGCCAGCCTCCGCCCAGAAACTCCGTGAAGACTGGGACCTTCAGGACATCATTGCCGTGAATCTGGAGCGGGCGGTGCAGCTCTGCGTGGACCTCGGGCTGCATGTGGTCAGCGACCGGGGCGTTTCCGCGCCGCAGACGATGGCCGGTACTTTCGCAGCCCTCGAGCGGGAGTCTTTGATCGATTCGGAGATCGCCAAGCGTTTGGCCAAGGCCGTTGGCTTTCGCAACATCGCGGTGCATGCCTACCGGGACATTGATTGGGAAATCGTGCACCGAATTGTCGTCGATCACCTGGAGGATTTTTCAGGTTTCGCCCGCCAGATACTCGCGCTGTTGTCGGACTAGTCGTCGAGCAGGGTCTGGAGCGCGTGGGTGGCGGCGAGGGCTTCGGCTTCCCGCTTGGAGGAGCCGCTTCCGGCGCCCAGGGCTTCGCTGCCCAGGCGGACCTCCACGGTGTAGTTGCGCTGGTGGGAGGGGCCTGATTCTTCGAGCACCACGTACACTGGAGCGGTTCTCGAGCGCTTCTGGCAGAGTTCGAGGAGCTGGCCCTTGGGGTTGGCGACGTGAGCGCTTTCAACGTCCTCGGCATGCAGTGGAGCGAAGTGGGCTAGGAAAAGGCCGCGTACGCGGTCGAGTCCTCCGTCGAGAAGCACCGCACCGAGTAGCGCCTCCATCGCATCGGCTAGGTTGGATGGCCGGGACGCGCCGCCGGTTAGCTCCTCGCCGCGTCCGAACCGGATCAGGGGTCCGATGCCCAGTTCGGCGGCAACCTGCGCGAGGGTCTGGCTGTTGGTGAGCAGGCTGCGCGCCTTGGTGAGGTGTCCCTCGGGCCAGTCGGGATGGTGGGCGTAGAGGTATTGCGCGGCGGCGAGGCCGAGCGCGGCGTCGCCGAGGAATTCGAGCCGCTGGTTGTCCTCGTTTACCGCCGCTGTCTCGTGGCGGTAGGAGGGGTGGGTGAGCGCGGCTTCAAGGAGCGCGGCATTGCTGAAGCTGTAGCCAAGCCGGTCCTGGAGGGATTCACATTCTGGATTCATGGGGTTAGGCCCGGGGGTGGAACTGGTGGTGGACCGCCTGGAGGCGCTGGGCGTCGACGTGGGTGTAGACCTGGGTGGTGGCGATGTCGGCGTGGCCGAGCATTTCCTGGATGAGCCGGAGCGGCGCGCCGTTGGCGAGCAGGTGGCTGGCGAAGGAGTGGCGCAGCGTGTGGGGGCTGATCTCCTTGGCGATGCCGGCGTGGCGGGCATGGACCTTGATCAGTCGCCAGACCGTCTTGCGCGAGAGGGGGGTGCGGCGCCGGCTGAGGAACAGCGTGCGCTGGTGGTCGTCGGGCGCGAGCAGGGGCCTGACCTCCAGCAGATAGCGGTCGACGTAGACGCGGGCGGTCTCGCCTATGGGCACGACGCGCTCCTTGCGTCCCTTGCCCATGGTGCGGATGTAGCCGCTGTCGAAGTGGAGGTTGTCGAGGGTGAGGCCGACCAGTTCGGACACTCGGAGTCCGCTGGCGTAGAGCACCTCGAGCATCGCCTTGTCGCGCAGGCCCAGCGGTTTTTCCAGATCGGGCGCGGCGAGCAGGCGTTCGACTTCGGCATGGCTGAGGGTGTCGGGAAGGATCTTCCAGAGCTTGGGGGAGTCCATGCTCTCGGTGACGTTGGCGGCGAGAAGCCCCTCCTGGACGAGGTAGCGGTAGAAGACCTTGATGGCGACGAGGCGCCGGGCGATGGACGACGTGGCCTGGCCGCGGTCCTTCTCCTCCATGAGGAAGTCGAGCACGTCGCGGCGGGTGCTTTGGCTGATGGAGCCGACCTTGCGCCGACGCAGGAACTGGGTATAGGCGTGCAGGTCGGCGGCGTAGGCTTCGCGGGTTAGGCGGCTCAGGCCCCGTTCGAGCGAGACGTAGTCGAGAAACTGGTCGATCTGCGCTTCCATCGGGGCGCCGGCGCGTTGGGCTAGCGGCAGCCCTCGGGGAGCCGCTGGCGGGCTTCGGGAGAGGCGGGGGTGTCGTTGGCGTCGAAACCGGCGAGGGCGATGGCGCGCTCGAGGTTCTTCAGGCCCAGCTTGGTATTGTCGTAGGTCACTTCGAGGACCGAGCGCTGCGGCACGATGTTCACGCCGGTGACGCCCTGCATGCTGCGGAGCGACTCGGCGGCGAGCCGACCGCAGTCATCGGAGCGGATCTGGGGCACCGAGATGGTGGCGGTGCTGGCGACCGGGCGGTAGCAGGCGCTTGTGGCGGCAAGCAGGAAGGCGGCCGACGCGATGGAGAGAATCCGGACTGGATGCAAAGTATTCATGGCATCACTGTTGCAGCGGCGGGATGGAAATTCCAGCATAATATTGAGCACGCGGGTACTTGAGCGGTCTATGCATGTAGAGCGGGGAAGAGTGGAGCGTGCGTTACCCCTGGGGTTCCCCACCCCGACCTCCTTGGCGCGCGCCCCTCTTCCCCCTCTTTTTGTCCCGCACCGGCAGCCTGAAAGACCCGCGCACCGGTTTGGCACGGTGATCGGGGGTGGTCAGGGTCGGGGAGGGGGAGGGCTGACGACGACTTCGGCATCGATAGGGCGGGCTTGCTCGACG